>JBDHSS010000285.1:0-4246 GCA_039808205.1 Paracoccaceae bacterium
CCGGCGCCGAGGGCGCGGCCGCGGTCGTCGTCGAGGCGGCGCGCGCCTTCCAGGGCGACGGCCTCGTCTTCGCGGTGACCGGCGCCGGCGCCACGATCGACGCCGCGACCGGGCGGGTCTCGATCCCGACCGGCACGCCGCTCGCCGCCGTGCCGGTGACGGTGACGGCGACGAACTCGGGCGGCAGCGCCAGCGCCGGCTTCAAGGCGACGATCACCGCCAAGCCCGCCTCGGTGCTGCCCTTCGTGCTGGCGCTGCCGGTGCTCGCCGGCTCGGCGAAGATCGGCACGGCGCTGACGGTGGACACCGGCGGCTGGGGCGGCTTCCCGGCGCCGACGCTGACACGGCAGTGGCTGCGGAACGGGACGGCGATCGCCGGTGCCACGGCCGCGAGCTACAGCCTCGTCGCCGCCGACGACGGCTGCGCCATCGCCTGCCGGGTGACGGCGAAGAACGCGGTCGGCTCGGTGCCGGTGGTGACCGCCTCGCTCGCCGCCACCTACGTGGCGCCCACGGCGAAGGGCGGGCTTCTCGAGGAGATCTTCGACCTCGGCAGCGGGCCGCAGACCGTGGCGGCGGCCGGCGACTTCACCGGCGCGAGCCTGCGCTTCGCGGTGACCGGCGCCGGCGCGACGATCGATGCCGCGACCGGCGTCGTCACCATCCCGACCGACGCCGCGCTGTCGGCGACGGTGACGGTGACGGCGACCAACTCGGGCGGACAGGCGCGCTCGAGCTTCGCGGTGACGGTGGAGGGCGAGGACGACACGCCGTTCCCGCTCGAGGCGGACGACATCCTGATCGTGCGCTCGGAGTGGCGCCCGGCCGACCAGGCGGTCTGGTTCTCGCCGGTGGTGCGCTTTCCCGGCCTCGCCGACGAGGAGGTCGCGGCGATCGAGTGGACGACCTCGACCGCCGCGGTGGTGGCCGAGGCGCAGTACGAGCTGGTGAGCCGCATCGGCACCAGCGACGGCCACCGGCTCACCATGCGCGACCCGGCGCGGAACCTTCCCGGCGCCAAGCCGCGGGTCGACTACAGCGTCTGGTACGCCAACGAGACCACGCGGCGCAGCGCGCTGCGCTTCCGCTGGAAGCGCACGGCCGACGGCAAGTGGTCGGCGCCGAGCGCGCCGGTGACGGTGCCCGAGCCCGTGGCCTCCGAGGCGGTCTGGATGCCGCTCGTCGCGCGCAACAAGGCGCAGTTCGAGGCCGGCCAGGTCGGTGGCCCGGGACTGCAGTTCCTGCGCGACTTCGCCACCACGCCGGCCGACCCGAACCTCGTGCTCTGCCCGATGGACCAGAACTTCCCCTGGGTCACCAAGGACTTCGGCGGCTCGTTCGGGACGCCGAACTGGAACGGCCTCTGGTGCGGCCGCTCCGGGGTCTCGGCCTGGATCGACCCCGAGGACGCGCGGCGCCAGCTCCTCATGTACTCGGCCTCGAGCCAGGTGATCGATCCCGCCTACGATGCCTGGTCGGGGGTCTACCTCTCCACCGATGGCGGCGAGACCTGTGCGCGGGTGGCGTCGATGCCGCTCCTGCTCGGCACCACCTCCATCCGCCACAACATGCGGCTTCTCGCCCACGTCCCGGGCGGCACGCCGGCGACGCGCACGCTCTATGCGGTGCACAACGTGCGCACCTCGGCGAGCGACGCGACGGTCGCGGCGATCCAGCTCTGGCGCTCGGCCGACGGCGGCGCCACCTGGGCGAAGCTCGGGGCGCCGCTGCCGCCGGCGACCTATGCCTCCGGCAAGAACGGCGCCTACGGCATCGCCGCGGCGGCGAACGGCGATCTCTACCTCTGGACCGAGACCGGCGCCTGGCGCTCGCCGGCGGGGGCCGCGGTCGGCACGAGCTGGACCCGGATCGCCGCGCTGCCGGCCGGCAAGACCGTGCACATGATCGACGCCGGCGCCGGCGGCGGCGTGGTCTGGGCCGCGGTCGAGGACAACGGCCTCTACAAGGCAGCCGACGGGGTGAGCTTCGTCAAGAACGCCGCCCTCGGCACCTATCCGATCGTCACCTTCGCGATCTCGCCGGCGGATCGGAACTACATCGTCGTCACCGGCAACGGCGTCAGCCCGCGCTACTCGCACGACGGCGGCCGGACCTGGGCGGAGAGCACGACCAACCCGGCGCTCGGCCAGGAGGACACCTTCAGCCACACGATGGGCAACGCCGACCACTATGGCCTGGTGCCCAAGGTCGACGACCGCGACGTCTGGCTGACCCAGCGCCACCAGCACCTGGGCATCTCGCGGGACGGCGGCAGGACCTTCGAGTGGACCGGCAAGTTCTTCGACGGCAGCCACACCCGCGGCATCGGCTTCCATCCGGCACAGTGGGAGGTCTTCGCCCAGGCGCAGCAGGACCGCGCGCTGGTGCTGACCGAGACCGCCGGCGACTGGTGGCTCTCCGACCGGATCGGCGGGCCGTCGGATCCCGAGACCATGGCCGGCGGGCAGATCGTCGCGGCGATCGACAACAAGCAGCACATCTCTGGCGCCGGCACCGTCATCCACCGGAGCGGCCGCATCGTCACCATGCAGGGCAACTCGAACGGCAAGCGGGTGCCCTGCATCATGCAGCCGAAGGACGGCGACCCGATCGGCGACATCCTGGTGGCGACCGGCGCGGTCAGCACGCTGTCGAACGTGGCGCGGATCGACCCCAACGACCCCGACACCGCGTTCATGGGGCAGTTCCGCGTCGGCAACCTCGGCGCGGCGGCGATGAGCGCGGTCAGCTTCACCGACATCACCTTCGGCTTCGTCGGCTGCTCGGGGGCCGGGGGGACGACGGCGATCTACGGCGCGGTGAAGGAGAAGACCGACCGGACCATCCGCCGCTCGGTCGACCGCGGCGCGAGCTGGACGCTCTGGGCGACCGCCAAGGCGAGCTTCCGGCCGGTCGACCAGACCCCGGTCCTCACCGTCTGTCCGCACCATCCGGCGCGGGTCTACGCGGTGAGCGCCGAGGCGAGGGTGGTGCGGATCGAGGGCGTGGCGCAGCCCGTGGAGACGGTGATCTTCGACGCGCGCGACTACCTGCCGGCGGGCAACCCGAAGTATGCGGTGAACTCGATCGCGGTCGACCCGCGCGACGAGGATCTGCTCTACGTGTCGCTGTTCATGTGGGGGTGCCCGAACGTCTTCCGCTCGACCGACCGCGGCGCGAGCTGGACCGACATCTCCGGCAACGTGCCGAGCGTCGACGGCTTCCTCTTCGTCCACCCGCTGACCTCGGACGTGTTCTTCGGCTCGTCGCACGGCACCCACGTGCTGCCGCCGCCGGCCGGGCACCGGGCCGCCTTCGCGCTGCAGGGCTCGGTCTACGACCGCGCGCGGGCCTTCGACGCCCGCTAGCGGCGCCGGGCGGCTTCCCGCGCATGCCTGCCTCGCCCCTTCTGGCTCGCGCCAGGAGGGGTTCTTCCGTTGCCGACCGCGTCCGGAACCATCGGGGGACATCCTTGAAAGCGGTTCCCGGGCGTCTTACGGTATCACCATCGACATGTCCGAGGTAGGAAAATGGCCGAGACGGCGACCCTGTCCGCGAAGTTCCAGATCTCGATCCCCAAGGCGATCCGCACCGCCCAGCACTGGGAAGCCGGGCTGACCTTCGCCTTCATTCCCAAGGGGACCGGCGTCCTGCTGGTGCCGGTCCCGAAGCGCGAGGCGCTGGCCGGGATCGCCAACGGCGCGGCGCCGGGCGACTACCGGGACCGGTCGGATCGCTCCTGATGCGTCTCGTCGACACCTCCGCCTGGATCGAATGGCTGATCGGCTCGCCGACCGGCGCGGCGGTCGCCCCGCATCTGCCCGAGCAATCCGCCTGGCTGGTGCCGACCCTGGTGCAGCTCGAGCTGGCGAAATGGCTGACCCGCGAGGTTGGCGAGGACAAGGCCGATCAGGTGATCGCTTTCACGCAGCTCTGCGTCATCGTGCCGCTCGACACCGAGATCGCGCTGGCGGCCGCCGAGGCGTGCCGGGTGCACCGGCTTGCGACCGCCGACGCCATCGTCCTCGCCACGGCGCGCGCCCGGGACGCCAGCCTCGTCACCTGCGACGCGCATTTCGCCGGGCTGCCGGGCGTGACGCTGATCGCGAAGGTCACGCCTTAGCCTTTGGGCCCGCGCGGGCACCGTCGTGCCGGCAGCGGGCACGTTCCGACCCGGCCCGCCCGCGGCGCGAGGCTGTCGCTCGGGTCTCGGCGGGCGGCGGCCAGGCCCCGCGTGTGCGCGCAT
>JBDHSS010000286.1:0-4232 GCA_039808205.1 Paracoccaceae bacterium
TACCATCGCCGGGCGCCGGCCCGGCTCGATCCCGCGCAGGCCCGCGACCCCGCCGGCGATGCCGCCGCCGGCGAGATAGACGCCGACGAGGTCGCGGTGGCGCTCGGCGAGCTGCAGGATGGCGTCGCGAGTGGCAGCATCGGACTCCGAGTTCACCACCGCGTCGAGCACGACGAAGTCGGCCGCCTGCTCGCGGAAGTACGAGCGGAAGCCGATCTCGCGCACCTCGTGGCCCTGGAACCGCCGGCTGCCGACGATCACCGCGACCTTGCCGGTGCGCCCGGCGCAGCGCCGCACCAGCCAGCCCGCGGTGCGCCCGGCCTTGCGGCCGTCGATGCCGATGTAGCTCGTCCGGACCGCCGGCGCGCAGTCGGTCAGGAGCGCGATCACCGGGACGCCCGCGCGGGTCAGCTCGCCGATCGCCTCGGCGACCGCGGGGACGTCCGGGCTCACCAGCGCCACCGCCTGGCAGCGCCGCCCGAGCCGGCGCAGGCGCAGGGCGATGTCGTCGGGGTCGTGCGCCGTCCAGTGGTCGAGCCGCGCCACGCCGCGAAATGCGCGCGCGCCCTCAACCTTTCGCGCGAGCTGCTGGCCGAGCGCGCGGTAGAACGGATCGTCGGGCCGCTGCAGCAGCAGCCCGACGGCGACCTCGGGCAGCGGCTCGCGCAGGCGCGAGCGGATCAACCCGGCGGCGTGGAAGCCGAGCCGCTGCGCCGCGTCGAGCACGCGCCGCGCGGTGTCCTCGCGCACCGGCAGCCGGCCGTTCACCACCCGGTCGACGGTGGCGACGCTGACGCCCGCCTCGCGCGCCACGTCTGCGACGGTCGGACGGCTGACCACGAGGCTTCTCCCCTGCTGCACGGCTGATGGGCGCTGATAGATTTCATTGCAGTGAAAATTGCGATTCGACAATGCCGGGGGTATGTCGTCGGGCAACGCAGGGCGCGGGGAGGCGGCAATGGCGGATGGAACGGCGGCCGGCTTGGGCATGGAGGGCGCGGCGGTGACCACCGGAGGGACCCGGAACGGCCGCAGGCGCGACTACAGCCTCCTCGGGCCGGATGCGCGCCGGGCGATCGAGAGCGGGCTGAAGGCGGCGGAGTGGTATCACACCGACGTGCCGCGCAAGGAGATGAAGGCGCTCATGCAGCGCGCCGACCAGCCGGCGATCCGCGACACCGTGCTCTGGCTCGGGTCGATGGTGGTGCTCGCCGGCCTCGGCATCGCGATCTGGCTGGGTGGCCACCCGTGGCTGTCGCTGCCGTTCTGGCTCGGCTACGGCGTGCTCTACGGCTCGGCCTCGGACTCGCGCTGGCACGAGTGCGGCCACGGCACCGCGTTCCGCACCGCCTGGATGAACGACTGGGTCTATCAGATCGCGTCATTCATGATGATCCGCAACCCCTATACCTGGCGCTGGAGCCACACCCGGCACCACACCGACACCGTCATCGTCGGCCTCGACCCGGAGATCGCGATCATGCGGCCGCCGGCGCTCTTCAAGCTCTTCCTCAACTGGTTCGGCATCGTCGACGCCTGGAACGGCCTCGGGCGCATGCTCCTGAACGCCACCGGCCGCATCCACCCGGAGGAGGCGACCTTCATCCCGGAATCGGAGCAGCCGAAGGTGATCCGCGTCGCCCGGGTGTGGACCGCGATCTATGCCGCGACGATCGCGCTCGCGCTCTCCACCCAGTCGATTCTGCCGCTGATGGTGATCGGCCTGCCGCGGCTCTACGGCGCCTGGCATCACATCATGACCGGGCTCCTGCAGCACGGCGGCCTGGCCGAGGACGTGCTCGACCACCGGCTGAACTCGCGCACCGTCTACATGAACCCGGTGTCGCGCTTCCTCTACTGGAACATGAACTACCACGTGGAGCACCACATGTTCCCGATGGTGCCCTACCACCAGCTTCCGGCGCTGCACGAGCGGATCAAGCACGACCTGCCGGCGCCGAGCCCCTCGATCGCGGCGGCGTTCCGCGAGATGATGCCCGCCGTCCTGCGGCAGCTCCGCCACGAGGACTATTTCCTGAAGCGCGAGCTGCCGGCGAGCGCGAGGCCCTACCGCGAGGACTTCCACGCGGCGGCGCTGGGCGCGGCGTGAGGATTGGCGAGCATGGCAGGGCACGCGCGACGCCACGGTCTCGCTAAGGCTCGACGCGGCCCCCCACACATCGCGACCGTCGCCGCCTCAGTTCGACAGCGGCACCCCGGCGACCAGCACCGGATCGGCGCGCCAGCGGTCGGGGAACAGCCGCTCGAGGTTGGCGAGCTTCGGCAGGTCGTTGTAGACGATGTAAGGCGCTGTCGGGTTCAGCGTCAGGTAGTTCTGGTGATAGTCCTCGGCCGGATAGAACGCGTGCCCGGGCTCGATCGTCGTCGCGACCTTTTCCGAGAACACGCCGGCCGCGTCGAGCTGGGCGATATAGGCTCGCGCGACCTTCGCCTGCGCCTCGGACTGCGGGAAGATCGCCGAGCGGTACTGCGTGCCGGTGTCCGGCCCCTGGCGGTTGAGCTCGGTCGGATCGTGCGCGACCGAGAAGTAGACCCGCAGGATCTCGCCGTAGCTGATCGTCGCCGGATCGAAGGTCACCGCCACCGACTCGGCGTGGCCGGTGCGGCCTGAGCCGACGACGCGGTAGTGCGCGGTGTCGGCGGCGCCGCCGGCGTAGCCCGAGACCGCGTTCTCGACGCCCTTGACGTGCTGGAACACCCCCTGCACCCCCCAGAAGCAGCCGCCGGCCAGCACCGCCACCTCCGGCCCCTGCCCCGCCGGCTCGTCGACGGCCGGCGCCGGGATGGCGATGCCCTCCTCCGCCGCCGCCGGCAGGCCGGCGCCGCCGGCGAGAAGCGCCGCGGCGAGCCCGATCCCGATCATCCGCATGGCGCCCCTCCTCACGCCGCCGCCGGGCGGAAACCCAGCGCGACGCCGTTCATGCAGTAGCGCAGGCCCGTCGGCTTCGGTCCGTCGTCGAAGACGTGGCCGAGATGCCCGCCGCAGCGGCTGCAGTGCACCTCGGTGCGGGTCATGCCCCAGCCTGTGTCCTCGGTGGTGCCGACCGCGCCGTCGAGCGGCGCCCAGAAGCTCGGCCAGCCGGTGCCGCTCTCGAACTTGGTGTCGGAGGCGAAGAGATCGCGCTGGCACCCGGCGCAGGTGAAGACCCCGGCGCGGTGCTCGTCGAGAAGCGGGCTGGTGAACGGCCGCTCGGTGCCCTCGTGGCGCAGCACGTCATAGGCGGCGGGCGACAGCATCGCCCGCCACTCCGCATCGGAGTGGGTCACCGCAAAGCCCGTCGCTGCGCGCCCGCCGCGAGGGCCCACCGCCAGGAGCGCCCCGACCGCCGCCGCTGCGCCCAGAACAAACCGTCTCGTCGTCATCGCGGGTCTCCGCCGGTTGCATCTGCCGGCCGTTACGGGCCGGTCCGGCGCCTTGTTACACCCGACGGACCGACAAGCGTGCGCGCTCACGAGTTGTTGAGGGGCGGCAGCCGGTCAGCGAGGAAGGCGGCCGCCCGGTCTAGCGCCGCGTCGGCCTCGGGCAGCACGCCGTGGAACGCCTGCCAGACGTGCGGCGTGCCGCGCCAGAGCTCGAGCCGCACCGCAACCCCGTCCGCCTCCAGCCGCTCGGCCATGGCGCGCGCATCGTCGCGCAGGATCTCCGCCCGGCTCGCCTGGATCAGCACCGGCGGCGCACCCTGGAAGCGGCCGAGATGCGGCGAGGCGCGCGGATCGCGCGGATCGGCACCGGCGAGATAGAGGTCGCGGATCTCGGCGATCCGCCGCGCCGGCAGCAGCGCCTCGCGCCAGGCGAGCGCACGGATGCTCGGGCCGGCGAGCGTGAGGTCGGCCCAGGGCGAGAAGGCGACGAGCGCCGCCGGCGGCGGCTCGCCCGCGGCGAGGAGCTCGTGCAGGAGCGCCAGCGCCAGCCCGCCGCCGGCGCTGTCGCCGCCGAGCGCGATCCGCTCGGCCGACCAGCCCGAGGCGCGGAGCGCGCCCCAGGCAGCACACGCATCCTCGACCGGCGCCGGAAACGCGTGCTCGGGCGCGAGCCGGTAGTCGGGCAGCACGGCACCCGTCCCCGCCCGCCGCGCCAGCGCCGCGACCATCGCCACGTGGGTTCGCGGCGAGCCGAGGCAGTAGGCGCCGCCGTGCAGCCAGAGCAGCATCCCCGCCCCCGGCGGCGCGTCGACAAGGAGCGCCGGCCGGCCCCCGAGCGTCCCGGTCCG
>JBDHSS010000287.1:0-4208 GCA_039808205.1 Paracoccaceae bacterium
GCGGGTCATGGTCGGCTCCTCGGGGCTGGGCGCCGGGGTGCGGCGCAGGAGATGGCAGGGATGGGTGACGGGCTCGGGCGCGCTTGCCGACGGCCCGGCGGCGCGGAAGCCGGCGGCGGCGTCCGCGCCGACCGGCACGGCGGAGAGCTCGAGCGGCTGCCAGTCGACGGCGCGCCAGACCGCGGGCGCGCCGTCGGTCTCGGTGATCTCGTAGCTCCGGACCGCGTAGCCGACCGAGACGTTCCGGACGATACCGGCGGCGACGTCGCGCCAGATCGGCTCGACGTCGGCTCGGTCGGAGAAGCGCACCGTCGCGCGGCCGACGAGGGCCTCGCCCTCCTGCGCGATCCACGCCCGCTCGACGACGCCGATGACGTCGCGCAGATCCCAGGCGCCGTGGGTGTTGAGGAGCGGCGCGCCGCCGTTCAGGCGGCTGAGATCGACATGCGCTTCCTCGAGCGAGAGCACCTCGTCGTAGCGCTTGCCGGTCCAGGGATCGCGCCGGCGCACCGCCGCGCCGGTCGACCAGACGACGTCGACGGTGCGGCGCTCGGCGTCGACGCTCTCCGGCATCAGTCGGACGTCGGCCCGGGTCTGGACAGGGAGGTCGACGAGGCGCGAGGCGCTCGCCGGGTCCGGTTGCCCATGCTGATCAGGCAGTCTCGCCGGCATCCGGCTTCTCCTCGTGCTGCTGCTTCCACTGGCCGGTACGGGTCGACCGGCGGGGGTCGGTGTCGAGGGTGATGCCGAGACGATCGAGCTCGGCGTTGACCGCGGCGATCTCGGCTAGGACCTGCGCCGGCTCGTAGCCCTGGCGGGCGATCGCCTCCTTCAGCGTCATCACCCCGGCACGAACCGCGAGGATGTCGGCCTGGATATCCTTCATCGGATCGACCGCCTCGAAGCGCGGCGCGGTCCAGTCCGCGGCGATATCGCCGTCGGGGAGCTTCCCCGCCGCCTGGGCGGCGAGGACGAAGCGCCGCCAGACCGGCTGGCAGAGGCCCGGGACCAACAGCTGCCACTGCAGCGCCTCCATCCGCCGGCGGAACTCGATCAGTCCCGCCCGGATCGACGAGTAGTTGACCTGGCTCAAGTCGCCGGTGAGAAGTTCGTAGGTGAGCCCGACGCCGGCGGCGATCGCGTGCAGCTGCAGCCGCATGTACTCGGCATAGCCACCCGAGGCCGACGGGCTCGCGAACTTCACGTCGCGCCCGGGTTCGAGGTACTCGATCATCCCGGGCTCGAAGGTCTCGATCCGCTTGCCGTCGGCCTCGACCCGCGCCTTGCCGAGGGTCTCCTCGTCCTGGACGCCGGTGACGAAAGCGGCGAAGCAGACCTCGATCTTCTTCCGCACCAGCTCCGCCTCGTCGTAGGCGTCGAGGTCGCGCAGCTTCAGCATCACCGGCGCGAACCACGGCACCCCGCGGGCCTGACCGGGCCGCAACCGCTCGAAGAGATGCAGGACGCGATCGGCGGGGACGCGATGCGAGACCAGCGCACCGCGGCCGTCGCCGGGGTGGGTCGGGTAGAGCCAGTAAGCCCGCCGCCGCCCGAGCGCGTCGAACTCGACGCCCTGCAGGAGGAAGCCGCCATCGCGCAGCTCCTCGGTCTTCGTGCTGTCGAGGTGGTCGGCCTCCAGCACCTGCAGCTGCAGCGGGACGGGCAAGCCGTCCTCGACCCGGCGCTCGCGCAGCCGCACCAGCACCTCGCCGCTCTCGACGAGGCTGCGGGCAATCAGCGCCTGCAGGCCGGCGAAGTCGGTGAGGCCGTCGGCGTCGGCCGATCCCGCGGACGCCGACCACAGCCGGTCCGCTTCGGCCGCGAGCTCCGGCGTCGCCGCCCGCGCCCGCGGCTGAAGCCCGGTGCCGACGAGGTTGCTGACGAGGGCAGTCACCGCTTTGGCGGCGTGGCGAGCGAGCTCGCGTTCACTTTCTGTCTGCGGAGCAATGCCGGCCGCCACCTGGAACGATTGGCATATTGGCCTCGCTGTTCGTCGAAAGCAGCGGCGGCGGGATGTCGCTCCAGGAACTCGTGCGCGTGGTCGAGCGCCGACTGGCCTCGCACGGCGAGCTCGTCCTGAAGGTGGAGGAGATCGTGGCCGAGACCTTGGGGGAGGCACTGCCGACGGCTCTCGGAATGCGCTTCGACGAACGGCTCGCTAGGGCATCGTTGCAGCTCTATGATCTCGCCGTCGTCCCTGCCGTGCGTGAAGGCATCCCGGCCGAGGTGACACAGGTACGGTTCCGCTCCGATCTCTCGCGAACACCAACCTTGGCGCTTTCTGATATCAGCACGCGGAATTCCAACGCCATCAGCCTTCTCCCTCCCGCCTAGGAACCTCAGTGGCTGCTACGGAGAACTCCTGCCCGGCTGGCCGAAGGTTAGATTTCAGCAGTCTCTTGCAACCCAACGAAAGGTTCGGAATCGGAGCCGCCGCACTCTACTGAAATATGTTATAATTCAGTCACTTGAGGCTGTTCACCTTGGAGCCCGAAGTGAACAGGTTCGGAGAATACTGGCCAGGAGAGAGCGGTTCCCAAACCCTCCGCCAGCTTCGAGGTGAACAGCCCTTCGGCTATAACCCTCGAAAACAACGAGAAATTTCTGCCACGCGAACGAGCGGAGAACGGGTTGTGTCGGGAGGTTGGCGGAGGGGATGGGCCTGATATCCAACCTTCTCCACCTCGCTTGGCGTTCCTGAATTTCGGCTTTTGATCTGTTTATCCGTTTATCTACAATGGTTTATCCAAAGTCGTCCTTGAACCGGTCTATCTGGTGCATCCGCTCGTGCAGGATGGTGACGATGCCGATGTCGTCATTGCCGAGCCGTCTCCAGTACACGAAATGCCGCTCGTAGCGGAAGAAGTATCCCTCTACTCCGAACTCGGCCGGCACAGGCCTGGACATCACCCCGCGGCTTTCGATCTTCTCGAAGGCGTCGAACAGCCCGGTGATGTATGCCTCGGCCTGCGCTTCGCCCCACTGGTCGCGGGTGTAGCGGTAGATCTCGTCGAGACGCACCGAGGCCGCTTCCTGGACCCGGATCGCCATGGGCTCAGGCCCGCCGGTTCCGAGCGATCACCTCGGCGGCGGTCATGGGCGTGTAGCGCTCCTCGGGCGCAGCGAACGCCCGGTTCAGTTCCGCCTTCAGGCGATCGAAGGCTTCACGCTCCGCACGCTCCTTGTCGCGGCGGATCAGGTCGCGGATGTACTCACTGACGTTCTCATAGGCGCCGCCCTCGCCAACGTTCGTCGCGACGAACTCGCTGAGAGCGCCGCTCACTCGTACGGTCATCGTTGTGGTGCGCGGCATGGGCCGTCCTCCTTCAGCTGTATTCAAGATAACCAAAAACGAACACAGGACAAGAGGTGGCATCGACCCCGGAGGTAGCACGCTCCTAATCGTCGTCCTTGATCCACCGCTCCGCCAGCGCCAGGAGCACCAGCACGATGGCGTCGGAATGCCGCGCGAGTAAAATCAGGTGCTCGCCGCTCGGCCCGCGCTCACCCGCGAACCAGTATTTCACGGTTCTCTCGCTGGCTCCCGTCCACCGCATCGCGGTCTTGATCGCCCGATGAGTTGAGCCGAGCTCCGTATGCAAAGCCAAAGCTATCGCACCACGATAATCGCCCGGAATGCTGTCCAGGTGCAAAACTGTGCCCATCTTCGGCACAACTGTGCCCATCTTCACCCGCATCTTCATGTTTCTCTCCGCTAAATCTTTGGAGAGCCATGAAAACGGGAGAATCTGCTTTGCGCCCGAGACGACTCCCCGACCTCGTCCGGCTAAGCAGGTTTCTATGGGACGGTGACGACCATGTTTTTCAAATCTGCACCTCGCGCCACCCAACGGTTGCAACGGCTGAATGGCGGGCTGGGAAAGGACCTGCCCTTATCGGAGATCGCATTTTCGAACGCTCGAGTGTCCCCCGTGTCCGACGATATTGCCGAGTACCCCGCACAGCGGTGCTGGCGTCGTTGGCGGTGATGGGGAGATTCACGTGTGAGAGGCGGTCGGGCGAACAGCGGGGACGGTAGCGCGGCGGCAGAACAGGACGTTCCGGCAGTCGCCTATGTCCGGATGTCGACCGATCACCAGAAATACTCGACAGAGAACCAGCTCGACGTCCTCCGCAGCTACGCCGCCGCCCGCGGCCTGCAGATCCTGCGCGTGTTCGAGGATTCAGGGCGTTCCGGGCTGCGGCTC
>JBDHSS010000288.1:0-4205 GCA_039808205.1 Paracoccaceae bacterium
GGCTGGCGGCGATCGAGCTCGCGCGCGCGCGCCTGCTCGCGGCGCTGACCGCGGTCTTTGCGCTGCCGCTCGGGCTGGCGCTCGCCTGGGTGCTGACGGCGGTCGTCAACGTGCGCGCCTTCGGCTGGCGGCTGCCGGTGCTGATGCTGCCCGGCCACTGGGCAGCGCTCTTCGGCCTCGCCGTCGCCATCGCCGCGGCGGCGGCGCTCTGGCCGGCGCTGCGGCTCCGGCGCTTGAGCCCGCTCGCCCTCCTGCAGAGCTTCAGCAATGAGCGCTAGGGCGCTTCTTCTCCTTCTTCTCCTGCCGTGTGTTGCGCTGGCGCAGGGCTACGGCGGACTCGGCGAGGACGCGGCCGGCTTCACGCCGGTGACACCGCCCGCGCACCTCGCGTTCCCGCGCGACCACGGTGCGCATCCGGGCTTCCGCATCGAGTGGTGGTATGTCACGGCGACCCTCAAGGGCGCCGACGGTGCGGACTACGGCGCGCAGTGGACGCTGTTCCGGCAGGCGATGCGGCCGGGCCCGGAGGCGCCGGGCTGGGACAGCCTCACGCTCTGGATGGCCCACGCCGCCGCCACCTCGGCCGACACGCATCGCTTCGCCGAGACCTTCGCCCGCGGCGGTATCGGCCAGGCGGGCGTCACGCTCGCGCCGTTTCAGGCCTGGATCGACGACTGGTCGCTCGAAGCGCCAGCCGGCGGCGGCGGCGGCGACGCGCTGGCCAGGCTGCGGCTGCGCGCCGGCGGCGACGGCTTCGCCTACGACCTCGCGCTCACGAGCGACCGCCCGCCGGTGCCAGAGGGGCAGGACGGCTACAGCCTGAAGTCGGGCGCGGGCCAGGCCTCCTACTACTACAGCCAGCCGTTCTACCGGGTGACCGGCGAGCTGACGCTCGACGGCCGGCGGATCGCCGTCACCGGCGACGCCTGGCTCGACCGCGAGTGGTCGAGCCAGCCTCTCGGGCCGGGGCAGCTCGGCTGGGACTGGTTCGCGCTGCACCTCGCCTCGGGCGAGAAGGTCATGCTCTACCGCTTCCGCTCGCAGGGCGCGCCGCCGCGGCTCGCCGGCACCTGGATCGCCGCCGACGGCCGGCCCCAGCCGCTCGATCCGGCAACGATCAGGCTGGAGCCGGTCGGACGCACCCGCGTCGCCGGCCGCGAGCTGCCAACGGCCTGGCACGTCGAGGTCGCCTCGCACGGGCTGGCGCTGGACACCACGGCCCTGAACGCGCAAAGCTGGATGGGCACGACCTACGCCTACTGGGAGGGGCCGATCCGGCTCTCGGGCAGCACCTCCGGCACCGGGTACCTCGAGATGACGGGATACTGACCATGCAGGCCGAGATCGAAGCCAGTCTCAACGTGCTCGGCGAGCCGCTGAAGCCCTGCTCCTTCGATCCGATGACCGGCTTCTTCCGCGACGGCTGCTGCAACACCGGGCCGGAGGACCGCGGCCGGCACACGATCTGCGTGCGCGTGACCGAGACGTTCCTCGCGTTCTCGCGCCGGCGCGGCAACGATCTCACCATGCCGCGGCCGGAATTCGGCTTCCCCGGCCTCCGCCCGGGCGACCGCTGGTGCCTCTGCGCCGCGCGCTGGTCCGAGGCGCTCGAGGCGGGGGTGGCGCCGAAGGTGGTGCTCGCGAGCACGCACCGCTCGGTGCTGCGGACGATCCCGCTCGCGACGCTCGAGGCCTACGCGATGCCGCGGCCGGTGCGGTAGACGCGAGCGCCTGGCTGCAATCCGCAGGCAGCCGGCGGCCGGAACGCTTCGCAACGTGGGCGACGCAAGGACGCCGCAGCCGCGCGTTAACCCCATGCGCCGGCGGCGCCTTGCCGCCGCAGCATCCTGGCGATACGACTGCTATTTGGGGGCGCTGGCGCGTTAACCATGCCGGGGCGAGGCCGCTACGGCAGCGTCAGTCGGGGATCACCGCCGTCGCGTCGATCTCGACCAGCCACTCGGGCCGGGCGAGCGCCGTCACCACCACGCCGGTCGAGACCGGGTGGATGCCGCGGATGTATTCGCCCATCGTGCGATAGACCGCCTCGCGGTGGCGCACGTCGGTGAGGTAGACCACCACCTTGCACAGGTGCTCCATCCGGCCGCCCGACTCCTCGATGAGCTGACGGATGTTCTGCATCACCTTGTGGGTCTGCTCGACCGGGTCGTGGCTCGCGATGTTCTCCGCGGTGTCGAGATCCTGCGGGCACTGGCCGCGCAGGAAGATCATGGTGCCGCGCGCGACCACCGCCTGGGCGAGATCGTTGTCGAGGTTCTGCTCGGGGTAGGTCGCCTTCGTGTTGAACGGGCGGATGCGGGTGTGCGCCATGCGAGTCTCGCTCGGGGTTCGGTTGGGTCAGCCGGGCGGCGCCGGCCGGTAGGCGAGATAGGAGCGCTGGATCGCGATGTGCTCGGCAATGAACCGCGCATCGTGCCAGACGCCCCAGATGAAGGACGAGCCGCGGCGCGAGAGCCAGGGCAGGCCGAGGAAGTAGACGCCGGGCTCGGCCGAGACGCCGCGCTGGTGCTTCGGGCGGCCGTCCGCGTCGAAGGCATCGACCTGGAGCCAGCCGAAGTCGAGCGCATAGCCGGTCGCCCAGACGATCGAGGTCACGCCCTCGGCGGCGAGGTCGAGCGCGAGGATCGGATCGGTGACGCACGGCGGATCGGGCAGCATGACCCGCGCCTCCGGCTCCTCGGGCAGGTCGACGCCGTTGCGGACAAGCCAGGCGTCGGCCGCGTCGAGCACCGAGAGATGGTTGCGGTCGCCGGTGGCGAGGTTCTCGGCCAGCCCCGGCTCGAAGGTCATCACCCCGCCCGCAAACCCTGCGGCGCGGCCGAGGAGCGTCATCCCCTGCCCCGCGAGGCGGCGATAGTCGACGGTCGCCCCGCCATAGGCGCCGCTGACCGCGAAGGTCACGTGGTCGCTGTCCGGCGTGGCCGCGGCGTCCCACTTGCCGAGCACGCCGAGCCACCAGACGTTGTCGCGGCCGCGGTAGCGCCGCGGCGGCCGGTCGTGCGGGCCAATGGCGATGAAGACCCGCCGGCCGGCGCGCAACAGCTCCTCGGCGATCTGCGCCCCCGAGGCCCCGGCGCCGACGACGAGGACCGCGCCCGCGGGCAGCTGGCCGGGGTTGCGGTAGGCCGCGGAATGCAGCTGCGTGATGCCGGCGCCCTCGGGGACGATCCGCGGAAAGACCGGGCGCTGGAACGGACCGGTGGCGGCGATCACGTGCCGCGCCTCGATCACGCCCTCGGAGGTCTCGGCGCGAAAGCCGGCGCGGCCCTCGTTGCGGCGCACCGCGCGCACCTCGACGCCGCAGCGGATCGGCGCGGCGATCTCTCGGGCGTAAGCCTCGAAGTAGTCGGCCACCGCCTCCTTCGGCACGAAGGCGTCGGGGTGGTGCGGGAACGCGAGACCGGGAAAGCGGTCGTGCCACGCCGGCCCGTTCGCCACGAGCGAGTCCCAGCGGCCGCTGCGCCAGCGCCCGGCGATGCGGTCGCGCTCGAGCACGAGGTGCGGGATGCCGGCGAGGCCCAGGTGCTCGCTCATGGCGATGCCCGCCTGGCCGGCGCCGACGACGAGAGCCTCGGTGGTCTCGACGGGCACGGGATCCTCGGAGGCGGCCCGGCCGGTCACGCGCCCAGGCGGTCGGCGAGATAGCGGGAGAAGTCGTAGAGCGGGCGCTCGAGGTGGCTCATCGGCCCCGGCGCCGCGAGGCGCGAGGAGACGCCACGGAACACCCGCTCGGTGCAGCCCTTGTCCTCGACGTTCACCGCATCGAGCAGCGCCTTGGTCGCGGCCATGTGCGCCTCGTGCTCGGGGTCGGCGAGGAAGTCGGGCGAGAGGCCGCCGCCGAAGGTGATGTGCACCTGGCCCGGCCCCTGCGGGTGCAGCGACAGGTACCAGAAGTAGCCGGGGGTCAGCGTCACCATCAGCGACGGATAGACCGCGAAGATCGCGGTCTTGAGGCGCCACTCGCCGGCGAGCGTCGTGTTGTTCCGGTGGGCGACCGAGAGGGTGAAGGAGGGGTCCTTGGTGATGAAGTGGATGTTGTAGGCCGGCGCCCCCGCCGGCATCTCGGCGTCGACGATCGAGGAGACGCCGCCGATCGTCCCCGCGTGGCAGGCCGGCAGGTGGTAGCTCTCCATGAAGTTCTCGGCGAGCACCTTCCAGTTGGTGTCCCAGACGTGTTCCTCGCG
>JBDHSS010000289.1:0-4205 GCA_039808205.1 Paracoccaceae bacterium
AATAGCTGTCATTTTATAATTTAATTTGCGCATGTGAAATGCCGGATCATGATCGCTCACCAAACAACATCAATAACGGGGAGAGCACGATGATGAGGATGAGAAGGCGCGACGTCCTGAAGCTGGCCGCGCAGTCGGCGGTATTCGCCCAACTGGCTCCGATCTTCACCGCGCCGGCCCATGCCGCCGGCAAGAAGGAGCTGCGCTACATTCCCGAAGCCGACCTGAACATCCTCGACCCGGTCTGGAGCACCTCGACCATCGTCGCGGTCTACGGGCACATGGTGTACGACACGCTCTACGGCTTCGATAAGGACTACAACGTCCACCCGCAGATGGCGGAGGGGCACACCGTCTCCGACGACAAGCTGCTATGGACGGTCAAGCTCAGGGACGGGCTGCAGTTCCATGACGGCCAGCCGGTGCTGGCGAAGGACTGCGTCGCCAGCATCCTGCGCTGGGGCAAGCGCGACTTCATGGGCAACGCGCTCATGGCCGTGGTCGAATCGCTGACCGCGGCCGATGACCGCACGCTGCAGTTCAAGCTCAAGAAGCCGTTCGCGCTGCTGCCGATGACGCTCGCCACGAGCGGCTCGAACATGCCCGCCATCATGCCCGAGCGGCTGGCGCAGACCTCGCCGAACGAGCAGGTCCGCGAGAGCATCGGCTCGGGCCCCTACCGCTTCGTCAGGGAGGAATGGGTCTCCGGCTCGAAGGCCGTCTTCGAGAAATTCGCCGGCTACAAGCCGCGCAGCGACTCCTTCCCGCCTTCCTATACTGCCGGGCCGAAGATCGCGCATTTCGACCGGGTCGTCTGGAACGTCATCGCCGACGCCTCGACGGCCGCCGCCGCGCTCCAGGCCGGCGAAGTCGACATCATCGAGATGGTCGGCTCCGATTTCCTGCCGGTCCTGAAGGCCGATCCGAACGTCCAGCTCCTGCCGCGCTCGATGCTGAACTTCGCGGTGATGCGCTTCAACCACCTGCAGCCGCCGTTCAACAACCCGGCGATCCGGCAGGCCTTGCTGAAGGCCTTCGACCAGAAGGCGCTGATGGCCGGCACCTTCGGCGAGGAGAACCAGGCGTTCTGGCAGTCCGGCGTCGGCTTCTTCAGCCCGGGATCGCCGATGGAGACCAGCGTCGGGCTCGAGGTCCTCACCGGCCCGCGCGACCCCAAGAAGGCGGCCGAGGAGATCAAGGCCGCCGGCTACAAGGGCGAGCGGGTCGTCGTGCTCGACCCGGTCGATTACCCCTGGACGCATCCCTGCACGCTGCTCGCGGCCGACACGCTGAAGAAGGTCGGGCTCAACGTCGACATCCAGGCGATGGACTGGGGCACGCTGATGCAGCGGCGCCAGAGCCAGGAGCCCGCCGACAAGGGCGGCTGGAGCGTCTTCGTGACCGCGCTCTCGGGCATGAGCAACTTCAACCCGGTCGGCCATATCGGCCTGCGCGGCAACGGCAAGGACGGCTGGATCGGCTGGGCCACGTCGCAGCGCCTGGAGGAGCTGCGTCAGCAGTGGATCGACGCGTCGGACGAGGCGGCGCAGAAGAAGATCTGCGAGGAGATCCAGAAGCAGGCGCTGATCGACGTCCCCTATATGCCGCTCGGCGCCTTCGCGACCGTGGGCGGATACAGGAAGAACCTGACCGACATCCAGTTGCAGCGGCCGCTCTTCACCACGATGAAGTGGAAGGACTGAGCGGCAGATGCTGTCTCACATCCTCCGCCGCCTGGTCGCGTCGTTGCCGGTCATGGCCTTCGTCGCGCTGTTCGTCTTCGGGCTGCTCTACCTGGCGCCCGGAGACCCGGCGGCGCTGATGGCCGGCGACCAGGCGACGGCCGCGGACATCGCCCGCATCCGGCTCACGCTCAAGCTCGACGATCCGTTCCCGATCCGCTTCGGGAACTGGATCTGGAGCCTGCTGCACGGCGATCTCGGCCAGTCGCTCTTCACCAACCAGCCGGTCGCGACGATGATCGCGCAGCGGCTGGAGCCGACCTATCTGCTGATGCTGATGACGCTGGTCATCTCGGTCGCCGTCGCGCTGCCGATCGGCGTCATCGCGGCCTGGAAGCACAACACCACCAAGGACCGGGTGGTGATGATCTTCGCCGTGCTGAGCTTCTCGGTGCCGTCCTTCGTCGTCGGCTACCTGCTCGCCTTCGTCTTCGGGCTGACCCTGCGCTGGCTGCCGGTGCAGGGCTATGTGCCGATGTCGAACGGGATCTGGCCGGCGGTCCGCAGCCTGATCCTGCCGGCGCTGGCGCTGGGCAGCGTCTATATCGGCCTGCTCGCCCGCATCACCCGCGCGACCATGCTCGAGGTGCTGCAGCAGGACTATGTCCGCACCGCCCGCGCCAAGGGCGTCGAGAACGGCAAGATCCTGTTCAAGCATGCGCTGAAGAACTGCTCGGTGCCGATCATCACCACCATCGGCAGCGGCGTCGCCCTGCTGATCGGCGGCGCCATCGTCACCGAGACCGTCTTCGCCATCCCCGGCCTCGGCCGCCTGACGGTCGACGCCATCCTGCGGCGCGACTATCCCGTCATCCAGGGCGTCATCCTGCTGTTCAGCTTCATGTACGTGCTGGTGAACCTGCTGGTCGACCTGCTCTACACCGTCTTCGATCCGAGGATCCGCTATTGACCGCCCTTACCCCTCCCGCCCCGGCGGCGCGGCGGCCCGGCTGGATGCAGCGCGCCGCCTCGCACCCCAGCATCGCCGGCGGGCTCATCGTGCTCGGCCTGCTGGTCCTGGTCGCGGCCCTGGCGCCCTGGCTCGGCACCCAGGACCCGACGGCCGTCTCGGCCTTCGACCGCGCCAAGCCGCCCTCCGCCGCCTTCTGGTTCGGCACCGACCTGCTCGGGCGCGACCTCTATTCGCGCGTGCTCTACGGCACGCGGGTCTCGCTCATCGTCGGCTTCTCGGTGGCGCTCGGCTCGACCGTCCTCGGCGTCCTGATCGGCGTCTTCGCCGGCTTCATGCACCGCTTCGACGCCGTCGTGATGCGGATCATGGACGGGCTGATGGCGATCCCCTCGATCCTGCTCGCGATCGCGCTGATCGCGCTCAACCGCGCCTCGATCTGGAACGTCATCCTGGCCGTGACCATCGCCGAGACGCCACGCGTGGTGCGCCTCATCCGCGGCGTCGTGCTCTTCCTGCGCGAGGAGCTTTATGTCGAGGCGGCGCGCTCCTGCGGGGCGAGCATCCCCTGGCTCGTCTTCCGCCACATCCTGCCGAACACCTTCGCGCCGATCGCGGTGCAGGCGACCTATATCTGCGCGGTCGCGATCCTGGCCGAGGCCGCCCTCTCCTTCATCGGCGCCGGCGTGCCGCCGAGCACGCCGTCCTGGGGCAACATCATGGCCGAAGGGCGGGCGCTCTGGCAGATCAAGCCCTACATCATCTTCTTCCCGGCGCTGTTCCTGTCGTTCACGGTCCTGGCCATCAACATGCTCGGCGACGGCCTGCGCGACGCCCTCGATCCGCGCATGCTCAAGCGGATGTAATTCCCCCCGTCATTCCGGGCCTGACCCGGAATCCATCGTAGAGCGGCGAACTCTATGATGGATTCCGGATCGGCGCCGCTTTGCGGCTTGTCCGGAATGACGGTGTGTTGTCAGCGAAATGCCGCGCGCTCCAAGGCGCGCCTCGCCCCTCCGCAGCACCGCCGGAGGGGCTTTTTCGTCGGCGGCTCAGTCGGCCGGGAGGTCGATCGGCCTCGGGTTCGGCGCGTAGGCGGGGCGCGGCAGCGAGCCTTCCTCGATCCGATCGGCCATCCGCCGCACATGCAGGCCCAGCAGGTCGAGGGCGCCCTGCAGATCGCCGTCCTCCAGCATGGCGACGATGGCGAAGTGCTCGGCATTGGCCGTGCCGAGCGACGGCGCGATCGGCCGGTGCCGGCGCAGCGCCGCGACCTTGCCCGAGAACAGCCCGTAAGCCTTGATCAGGTAGGGGTTGTCGCTGTTGACCAGCAGCGCATCGTGGAAGTCGTCGTCGGCGCTGGCGAGACGGCGCCGGTCTCCATCCTCATAGGCTGCCTGCATCCTCTCGGCCGCGGCCTTCATCGCCGCCAGCGTGCGCGCGCGGTTGCGCAGCATCGCCAGGCGCAGCGCATCGACCTCGACCATGGAGCGGAACTCGCAGAGCTTCTTGAGGTCCTCCTGATTCGGCTCGAAGACAAAGCTGCCGCGCTG
>JBDHSS010000290.1:0-4191 GCA_039808205.1 Paracoccaceae bacterium
CCGCTCCAGCGCCGCCTCGTCGGCCGCGCGCGCGGCCACCCAGCGGCTGCCGGCGGCGCCGGTCTCCTTCTTCCAGAACGGTGCGCGCGACTTCAGGTAGTCCATCAGGAACTCGGCCGCGGCAAAGGCGGCCTCGCGGTGGGCGGAGGCGGTCGCGACCATCATGATCTGCTCGCCCGGCACCAGCGGCCCGAAGCGGTGGATGACGAGGCTCGCCTGCAGCGACCAGCGCGCCGCGGCCTCGGCCTCGATGGCGGCGAGCGCCTTCTCGGTCATGCCGGGATAATGCTCGAGCTCCATCGCCGCGAGCGCGCCGGTGTCGCGGACGAGGCCGGTGAAGCTCACGAGCGCCCCGAGGTCGGTGCGCCCGGCGCGGAGGGCGGCAAGCTCGGCGCCGAGGTCGAAGTCCTCACGCTGGACGCGGACGGTCATGCGCTCACCCGCCGGTCATCGGCGGGAAGAACGCCACCTCGCGCACGCCGGCGAGCGGCGCGGTGAGATCGGCCAGCTCCTCGTCGACGGCGACGCGCACGGCGGCGAGATCGGCGAAGGCGAGCGCGTAGCGCTCCTCGCGGCGCATGAGCTCGTCGACGAGCTCGGCGACGGTGCCGGCCGCTGTCTCGACGGTCTCGGACGGCTCGCCGACGCGCTCGCGCAGCCAGGCGAAATAGCGCAGGCGCACCGTCGTCATCGCTTGCGATCCCGAAGGAACGGCATCGCCTTCATCAGGTAGTCGTAGCCGGTCATCAGCGTCAGCAGCCCCGCGATCCAGATCAGGATCAGGCCGCCGTTCGACAGCACCCACTCCGCCCAGTCGTGGAACCAGTCGCTGACCCAGGGCGCATTGTGCCGCTTGTCCCACTCGAAGACGCCGGCGAGGAGCAGCACCGGGATCGCCACCATCTGCGCCGTGGTCTTCCACTTGGCGAGATAGGTGACCGGCAGCTTGCCCGCCTTCGAGCCGAGGAACTCGCGCAGGCCCGATACGAAGACCTCGCGCAGGAGGATGAAGGCGACCGGCACGAGGATCAGCGCCTTCATGCCCCACAGGCCGACGATGACGGCGAGCGCGATCACCACCATCGCCTTGTCGGCGATCGGGTCCATCATCCGGCCGAAGTTCGACTCCTGCTTCCAGGCGCGGGCGATCTTGCCGTCGATCCAGTCGGTCAGCGCCGCGAGGATGAAGAGCCCGAAGGCGATCCAGTCGGCATAGGGCCGCTCGAAGATCGCGAAGGCCAGCGCCACGCCCGGCGCCGCCGCGAGGCGCATTACCGTCAGGATGTTGGGCACGGTCCAGCGCATCGGGAAAGCGGCGGCTCCAGAGGGTTACAGGGCCGATATACTCCGCTAACCGTCGCCATGGAAGAAGCCGTAGATCACCTCGGCGAGCGTGTCGGAAATGCCCGGCGCCGCCTTGAGGTCGGCGAGGTTGGCGCGGGCGACGGCCTTGGCCGAGCCGAAGTGCGCGAGGAGCGCGCGCTTCCGCGCCGCGCCGACGCCCGGCACCTCGTCGAGCGGCGTGGCGCGGGTCTGCCCGGCGCGCTTCTGTCGGTGCGCGCCGATCGCGAAGCGGTGGGCCTCGTCGCGCAGCCGCTGCACGAAGTAGAGCACCGGATCGCGGTGGCCGAGCGCCATCGGCGGCTTGCCCGGGCGGTGGAACTCCTCCTTGCCGGCGTCGCGGTCGACGCCCTTGGCGACGCCGATCACCGCCACCTCGTCGATGCCGAGCTCCTGCAGCGCCGCGCAGGCGGCGGCGACCTGGCCGGCGCCGCCGTCGATCAGCACGAGATCGGGCCAGACGTCCGTCTGCCGGTCGGGATCCTCCTTGGCGAGCCGGGCGAAGCGCCGGGTCAGGACCTCGCGCATCATGCCGAAGTCGTCGCCGGGCGTCAGCGCCGAGCGGATGTTGAACTTGCGGTACTGCGACTTCGCGAAGCCCTCCGGTCCGGCGACGACCATCGCGCCGACCGCGTTGGTGCCCATGATGTGGCTGTTGTCGTAGACCTCGATCCGCTCGAGCGGCCCGTCGAGGCCGAAGGCGTCGGCGAGGCCCTCGAGCAGCGAGAGCTGGCTCGCGCTTTCGGCCATGCGGCGCGCCAGGGCCTCGCGGGCGTTGCGGGCCGCGTGCTCGACGAGCGCCGCCTTCTCGCCGCGCTGCGGCAGCGCGATCGCCACCCTGCGGCCGAGCTGGGTCGAGAGCGCCTCGGTCAGCAGGTCGGCGTTGTCGGGCTCGTGGCTGGCGAGGATCAGCCGCGGCGGGGTCTTGTTACCGTAGAACTGACCGAGGAAGGCCTCGAGGATCTCGCCTGGCTCGGCGCCCGAGCCGGTGCGCGGGAAATACGCTCGGTTGCCCCAGTTCTGGTGCGCACGGATGAAGAAGACCTGGACGCAAGCGTGGCCGCCCTCCTGGTAGAGCGCCACGACGTCGGCCTCCTCGACGCTCTCGGGGTTGATGCCCTGGGTCGCCTGCACGTTGGTCAGCGCCCGGATCCGGTCGCGGATCGCGGCGGCGCGCTCGAACTCCATTGCGGCGCTCGCCGCCTGCATCGCCTCGGCGAGCATCGCCTGCACCCGCGTCGACTTGCCCGACAGGAACAGCACCGCGTCCTCGACCAGCGCCGCATAGTCGGCCTCGCCGATCAGCCCGACGCAGGGCGCGCTGCAGCGCTTGATCTGGTAGAGCAGGCACGGCCGGGTGCGGCTCTCGAACATCGGGTCCGAGCACGAGCGCAGCAGGAACGCCTTCTGCAGCTGGTTGAGCGTGCGGTTGACGCTGCCGGCCGAGGCGAACGGGCCGAAGTAGCGGCCCGGCTCGCGGCGCAGGCCCCGGTGCTTGCGGATCTGCGGGAACGGGTGGTCGGCGGTGACCTGGATATTGGGGAAGCTCTTGTCGTCGCGCAGCAGCACGTTGTAGCGCGGCTTCAGCTGCTTGATGAGGTTCTGCTCGAGCAGCAGCGCCTCGGTCTCGCTGCCGGTGGTCAGGAACATCATCGAGGCGGTGGCGGCGATCATTCGCCCTATGCGCGAGTTGGGCGCGACGGGCTTGGCATAGGAGGCCACCCGCTTCCTGAGGTTGCGCGCCTTGCCGACGTAGAGCACCTCGCCCTTGCGGTCGAGCATCCGGTAGACGCCCGGCTTGTCGTCGAGCCGCTTCAGATAGTCGCGGATCACCAGGTGGCCGGTCGCTGCCGCACCGGCGGCGGCGCCTTCCTCGTCGAAGACGCGGTCAGCCGGGGCCGGGGCGCCGTCGTTCGTCTCGCCGCTGCAGACCATGGCTGATTCTCTCCCGTGTTGCCCGGAACGGCAACCAGATTCAAGCGGCAAGCTTTCCACGGACTCTGTGGACAACTCGGGGGACAACTCCCGGGCATCGCGGTTTTCCCCAACGATTGAAGAGGATTTCCCGGTTTGCGCGATTTTTGGGCAATTTTTCAACCCGTTGATTTCATTCATGATTTTTCGTGATCGAAAGTAAAAGCATGGATTCGTTGACAGAATCAACACGGTTTCGTGACGGGCTGCTCGGGGGTGGAAAAGTCAAGTCCCCGGCGGTCGAAGAGCATCCGCGGGCGGCGGGATCCGGCGCTAGGCCTACTCCACCCCGAGGACGTCGGGGGTCTGCCAGGCCAGGTGCTGGCCGCCATCCACGCAGAGGAGTTGGCCCGTGACCCCCGGTGCGTCAAGGAGGAAGGCCAGCGCCGCGGCGATCTCGTCGGGGTCCGAGCCGCGCCCGAGCAGCGTCGCGGCGCGCTGTGCGGCGAAGTGCTCGGCGCTCTGCCGCACGCCGCGGAGCGTCGGGCCGGGGCCGATCCCGTTGACCCGGACGTGCGGCGCAAGGCCTTGCGCCGCGGTGCGGGTCAGCGCCCAGAGGCCCATCTTCGCGATCGTATAGGTCGCAAACTCCGGCGTGAGCTTGCGCACGCGCTGGTCGATCATGTTGACGACCGACGCGCGTGCGACCGGCCGACCGTCGGCATCCACCCCCGCCCGCGGCGCCTGCGCGGCGAAGGCCTGGATCAGCTCGAAGGGGGCGCGCAGGTTCGAGCCGAGGTGGCGGTCCCAGCTCTCCCAGGTCGCGGTGGCGATGGTGTCGTGCTCGAAGATCGAGGCGTTGTTGACCAGGACGCTCAGCGGCCGCCCGAGCGCTGCCGCCGCCTCCGGCACCAGCCGCGCCGTCGCCGGCCGGTC
>JBDHSS010000291.1:0-4187 GCA_039808205.1 Paracoccaceae bacterium
CGCCGTCGGTATCCGTCGGCAGCCCGTCCGACGGACAGCCAGGGTCCGCCGGAGGGGGTCGCTCGCTATTCCACCTTCCTCACCGGCGGCGGCGTCCAGCTGCCGTTCAGGATCGACGGATCGGTGTCCTTCGGCCAGTACATCCGGATCATCGGGATGAACTCGCCAGCGGGGGCGGGCAGCCAATTCGCCTCCTTGTCCTTGCCGGGCGAGTCCTTCTGGAAGTAGAGCGTCACCGAGCCGTCGTCGTTCGGCACCAGGTGATCGCGCGGGCTGACGGTGAACTTGTCGAGCGGGTTCGGCACGAACCACCAGCCCTGGTCGATCTCGTACATGGTGATCGACCAGAAGCCGTTGACCGGCGGCTCCTGCCCCTTGGGGAAGGTCAGCGTGTACTTGTTCGCGCCGGTCAGCGTCTGGCCGTCGCTGTCCTTCAGCGCATACGGGTAAACCGCATCCTCCTTGAGGTTCGCCGGCCATCCGAAGGCCGCCACGACCGCCCGCTTCATGTAGTCGGTGCCGTAGGCGCCCACCATGCTGACGGTCCAGCCGCCGAGATCGGTTCCGAGCAGATGCTCGTTCTGCGCGAACGCCGCCAGCGCGTCCTTCGGCAGGGTCGCGAGCGCCGCCGCGATGTCGGGACCGAGCGCGGCCAGGTCGAAGTCCTTGCACGGCTCGATGCCGATCTTCGCCATCTCGGCCAGGATCGGCGCGTCCTCGGCGGCCGGTGGCGCATCGTGGCACATGAGCCTGGCCAGCCGGTCGAAGTAGCCCTCGGTGCCGAAGCCGAGGATCACCTGCTGCGGCTTGTCGCTCATCGAGTAGCCGGCATCGACCACGGGGGGCGCCTGGAACACGTAGCCGGGCTTGCCGACGGCGGAGAGCGGCCGCACGTCGTATTGCGCCTGCAGGGCGTTCACCGCGTCATAATCCTCCTCGGTGCCGTTCGCGTAGGTGCGGCCGAGGATCAGCACGTAACGCGTCGGCACCTTGATTTCGGTCATGCCGGCCGGCACGTCGCCCTTCCAGCCCGGCCCGCTCAGGAGCACGCTCGCCGCCTTGCCGCCGGTGGTGCGGCTGCCGGGCGAGGCGATCACCGGCATCCAGAGGTCGTAGGTCGGGAACAGGAAGTAGCGATCGCCCATGTCCGGGTGCGAGAATACCCAGGGCTCCTTGTCGAGGTCCATCCAGGCGACCGAGTAGAGCGTGTCGGCGTTCGGCGCCGATACGCCGCGGTAGTCGGCGGGCGGGTAGCGCTTGACGTTGCTGAACTGCCCCATCGGCGCGTGCAGGCCGTCGCCCGGCTTGTCGACATTCGTCATCTGCACCCGCGTCACCTCGGTAGTGATCAGCGAGTAGCCGTAGACATAGGCGTCCATGGCGATCGACTTCGCCTCGTCGACGGTCAGCGCCTGCGCCGCACCGCCGGAGGCTACGATGCCCGTCGTGAGCACGATCCCGGAAATCCTTCGCATGTCGGTGATCTCCCCCCTGGTCGCGCCACGCTGACTCGCGCGGCCGCGGCTCCTGTGTCAGCATCCGCCCCGGCGAGTTCCATTTGCCGAAGCAGCGAAGGCTATCGTCGTCCTTGTACCGGATCGCTACTCATTTTGCGCCAGAGCCGGCGAGATTCCCGCGCGGCGGGGTCGGCGCGCCGACGATGATCTCGATCACGGCGCTGGCCGGCGTGCCGGCGCTGGTGCGCGCGGCCTTCGGCGACAGGGTGCTTCGACAGGCGAACCGGGCGGCGATGCTCGATGTCGAGCTGATCGAGGACCGCGACTGCTTCATCCCGCATGCGACGATGGCGGGCTTCCTCGCCGAGATCGAGCGGCAGACCGGCGAGCCCGACCTCGGGCTCCTGCTCGTGCCGCACCTGAGCCTCGCGAGCTACGGCTGCTGGGGCGAATACGTGCTCGGCGGCGAGACCCTCGGCGCCGCCATCGGCCGGGGCGCTGCGTCGATCGGCTATCACAGCCGCGGCGACCGCATCGTCCTGACGACCGTGGCCGGCGTCGCCCGCCTCGCCTATCTCAGCGCCGCGCGCGGGCGGCTCGGATACGCGGCCGTCGCCATCGGCTCGGCCGCGGTCATGGCGCAGCTCTGCCGGTCCTGCGCGCCGCCGGGATGGCAGCCGCTCGCGATCGAGCTCGACCTGCCGCGCCCGCGCTCGGCCACGCGCTTCGAGGACGCCTTCGGCTGCCCGGTGCGCTTCGAGGCCGCCGCGATCGCGGTGCTCTTCCCCGCCGGCCTGCTCGCCGCACGGATGCCGGCCGCGGCTCGGCCGCTCCTCTCGCTGGCCGACGTTGCCCGCGCCCGGCTCGATCCCGCCAGCCGCGACGACCTCGTCGGCGTCGTCAGCGCGCAGATCTGGGCACAGGTGCTCGCGGGCGCGGTGTCGCTCGACGGCGCCGCCCGCGGGCTCGACCTCAGCACCCGCACGCTGCAGCGCGCGCTCCACCGCGACGGCACCGACTTCCGCAGCCTCGCCAACGCGAGCCGCGCCCGGCGGGCGGTGGAGCTCCTGCGCGGCAGCCGCGCCTCGGTGACCGACATCGCGGCCGAGCTCGGCTACTCGACGCCGGCGAACTTCGCCCGTGCGTTCCGCAAGGCGACCGGGCTCGCGCCGGAGCATTTCCGCCGCGGCTGAGACGACGCGCCAGAACGTTGCCGCTGACTTAACCGGCACGCAATCTTCTTTCGCCCGGCGCCTTGCACCCTCCGCTGCGATGCAGCATAGTCGCCGGAATCCGAAGGGATCGCCGGAACGGACCACGCTTCGGGCCCGTGAACGCGATGCCGGGAATTCCGCGCATGAAACGCACCTCGTGAGGCTCGCATGACCGAACCGACCCGCGACAAGCCCTGGCTCTTTCGCACCTACGCCGGCCACTCGACCGCCGCCGCGTCGAACGCGCTCTATCGCTCGAACCTCGCGCGCGGCCAGACCGGCCTGTCGGTCGCGTTCGACCTGCCCACCCAGACCGGCTACGACAGCGACCACCCGCTCGCCCGCGGCGAGGTCGGCAAGGTCGGCGTTCCCGTCAGCCATCTTGGCGACATGCGCGCGCTCTTCGACGGCATCCCGCTTGAGGCGATGAACACCTCGATGACGATCAACGCCACTGCCGCGTGGCTGCTCGCGCTCTACGTCGCCGCTGCCGAGGAGCAGGGCGCCGACGTCTCGAAGCTGCAGGGCACGGTTCAGAACGACATCATCAAGGAATATCTCTCGCGCGGCACCTACGTCTTCCCGCCCGAGCCGTCGCTCAAGCTCATCGCCGACGTCGCCCAGTTCTGCTACCGCTCGGTGCCGAAGTGGAACCCGATGAACGTCTGCAGCTACCACCTTCAGGAGGCGGGCGCGACGCCGGAGCAGGAGCTCGCCTTCGCGCTGGCAACCGCCCGCGCCGTCCTCGACGAGGTGCGCGCGCAGGTGGATCCCGCCGACTTCCCCGAACTCGTCTCGCGCATCTCCTTCTTCGTCAACGCCGGCATCCGCTTCGTCACCGAGATGTGCAAGATGCGGGCCTTCGTCGACCTCTGGGACGAGATCTGCCGCGACGGCTATGGCGTCGCCGACCCGAAGCTCCGCCGCTTCCGCTATGGCGTCCAGGTCAACTCCCTCGGCCTGACCGAGCAGCAGCCGGAGAACAACGTCTACCGCATCCTGATCGAGATGCTCGCCGTCGTCCTCTCCAGGAAGGCCCGCGCCCGCGCCGTGCAGCTGCCGGCCTGGAACGAGGCCCTCGGCCTGCCGCGGCCGTTCGACCAGCAGTGGTCGCTCCGGATGCAGCAGATCATGGCGTACGAGACCGACCTGCTCGAATACGGCGACCTCTTCGACGGCAACCCCGCGGTCGACGCCAAGGTCGAGGCGCTGAAGGCCGGCGCCCGCGCCGAGCTCGCCAAGATCGACGAGATGGGCGGTGCCGTCGCTGCGATCGACTACATGAAGTCCGAGCTCGTCGCCGCCAACAGCGCGCGCCTCGCCCGGATCGAGGCCGGCGAGACCGTCGTCGTCGGCGTCAACCGCTTCACCGAGGCCGAGCCCTCGCCGCTCACCGCCGGCGACGGCGGCATCCTGGTGGTCGACCCCGCGGTCGAGGCCGATCAGATCGCCCGGCTCGCGGCGTGGCGCGCCGGCCGCGACCCGGCCGCCGTCGCGGCGGCGCTGGCGGCGCTGC
>JBDHSS010000292.1:0-4183 GCA_039808205.1 Paracoccaceae bacterium
GGGCGCCGCAGCGCCGCCCGTACGTCGGCGACGCGCAGCGCGCCCAGGGCGACCGCGGCGATGGCGAAGACGGCCGCGCCGATCATCACGAGAAGCGCGAGCGCGCCGTACTGCAGCGCCGGGTGCGCCAGCGCGTCGTCCAGCACCCGGGCAGCGAGGACGAGCGCGGCTGCCATCGTCGCGCAGGCGAGCGCGATGCGCGGAATGGCGCGGCGCAGGCGGTCGTCGATCGCCGCGGCGCCGTCCATGCGCCGGGTGCCCCACAGGAGCTGCACCAGCATCGTCCAGCCGGCCACCGTGGTGCCAAGCGCCGCGGCGATGAAGCCGATGAATGGTGCGAGGCCGATGGCGACGACCGCGTTCACGATCATCGCGTGCACGGCATAGACGAACGGCGAGCGGGTGTCCTCGCGCGCGTAGTAGAGCGGCGAGATCACCTTCTGCATCACGAAGGCCGGCAGCCCGGCGCCGTAGACGGCAACCGCAAGCGCGGTCGGCCAGGTGTCGGCGGCATCGAAGGCGCCATGCTGGAACAGGACGGCGACGATCGGGCCGGGGATCACCATGAGCGCGACCGCGGCCGGCAGCGTGAGCGCGAGCGTGAGCTCGCTCGCGCGGTTGATCGCGTCGCGGCCGCCGGCACGGTCGCCGGCCTTCAATCGGCGCGACAGGTCGGGCAGCATCACCGTGCCGATGGCGATGCCGACGACGCCGAGCGGCAACTGATAAAGCCGGTCGGCATAGGAGAGCCAGGCGACCGCGCCGTCGAAGAACGAGCCGATCTGCCGGCCGACGACGAGGTTGATCTGCACCACCCCGCCGGCGAGCAGCGCCGGCACCATGATGACGGTGAGCCGCTTCATGTCCGGCGTCAGGCGCGGCCAGCGCGGCCGGATCGGCATCCCGATGCGGGCGCAGCCCCACCAGACCAGCGCGAGCTGCGCGATGCCGGCGACCGGCACCGACCAGATCTGCCAGAGGCCGATGTTGCCGCCCGACCACCAGCCCCAGACGAGAAAGGCGATCATCACCACGTTCATCAGGATCGGCGCCGCGGCAGCGAGCGCGAAGCGGCCGAGCGAGTTGAGGACGCCCGAGAGGAGGGCGGTCAGCGAGATGAAGAGGATGTAGGGGAAGGCAATGCGGCCGTGCTCGACGGCGAGGGTGAAGCGCTCGTCGCCGGCGAAGCCCGAAGCCATGGCGAAGACGAGCCACGGCATGAAGCCGAGGCCGAGCGCCACGAGGATCAGGAGCACGAAGCCGAGCCCCGACAGCGCATCGCACGCGAAGCCCTCCGGGTCGTCGTCCGCCTCGACCTTCTTGGCGAACATCGGGATGAAGGCGAGGTTGAAGGCGCCCTCGGCGAAGAAGCGGCGGAACATGTTCGGCATGGTGAAGGCGATGAGGAACGCCTGCGCCACCGGCCCGGTGCCGAGGAAGGCCGCCATCAGGATGTCGCGCACCAGCCCGAGGATGCGGCTCGCCATGGTCCAGCCGCCGACCGCGAGAAAGGCCGGCAGGAGCCGGATCGGGCGGTTCATCGCCGCTCCTCCGGCCGCGCCGGCCGCTCGGCGAGCCCCGAGCCGATTGCGGCGCGCAGGCGTGCCTCGAGCACGGCGCGCTTCGACTCGGTGTAGAGCTTCAGCCCGAAGAGATCCTTCACGTAGAACACGTCCACCGCCTGCTCGCCGTAGGTGGCGATGATCGCCGAGGCGATCGAGATCGAGTTCGCGGTCAGCGTCCGGGTCAGGTCGTAGAGCAGGCCCGGCCGGTCGCGGGTCTCGACCTCGATGATGGTGTAGATGTCCGAGCCGGCGTTGTCGAAGCTGATCCGCGTCGGCACCTGGAAGTCGCGCCCGCGCTTCCTGACCTTGTCCTTGTCGCGCAGCGCCTCGCGGGCGAGGATCTCGCCGCGCAGCGTCTTGGCGACCGCGCCGCGCAGCCGCGCCATCCGCGCCTCCTCGTAGGGGCGGCCGTTCGCGTCCTGGATCCAGAAGGCGGCGGTGGCGATGCCGTCGGTCGAGGTGTAGGTGCGGGCGTCGACGACGTTGGCCCCGGCGAGCGCCAGCGCGCCGGCGAGGCGGGCGAAGATGCCGGGGTGGTCGGCCATCGCGAAGCAGACCTGGGTGGCGTCGCGGGCGTTGTCGAGCTCGATCGCCATCGCCGGGCTGTCGTCGGTCAGCTCGCGCACGAGGCGGGCGAAGATCGTGTGGGTGCGCGTGTCGAACCCGAGCCAGTACGGGGGATAGTGCCGCGCAAGCTCGGCCTCCACGTCCTCGGGCGTCCAGTCGGCCAGCGCGTCGGCGAGCGCCGCCTTGGCCGCGGCCGCGCGCTCGGGCCGGCTCGCCGCCTGGCTGCCGCCGGTCAGAAACTCCAGCGTCTCGTTGTAGAGCGTCCGGAGGAGCATCGCCTTCCAGTTGTTCCAGACGCCGGGCCCGACGCCGCGGATGTCGCAGGCGGTGAGCACCAGCAGGAGCTTCAGCCGCGTCGGGCTCTTCACCGCGTGGGCGAAGTCGCGCACGGTGCGCGGCTCGGTCAGGTCGCGCTTCTGGGCGATGTCGGACATGAGCAGGTGGTTGCGCACCAGCCAGGCCACCAGCTCGGTCTCCTCCGCGTCGAGACCGAAGCGGGGGCAGAGCCGCTCCGCAACCTCGGCGCCGAAGGTCGAATGATCGCGGCCCGAGCCCTTGCCGATGTCGTGCAGGAGCAGCGCGACGTAGAGGATCCGCCGGTCCACGCCCTTCGCCATGATCTCGCTGACGATCGGCAGGTCATCGACCAGCTCGTTCCTCTCGATCGTCGAGAGCGTCGAGATCGTGCGGATGATGTGCTCGTCGACCGTGTAGTAGTGGTACATGTTGAACTGCATCATCGCGACGATGCGGCCGAACTCGGGGATGAACGCGCCGAGGACGCCGACCTCGTTCATCAGCCGGAGTGCTCGCTCCGGGTTCTGATGGCCGACGAGCAGGTCGATGAAAATCCGGTTCGCCTCCTTGTCCGCGCGCACCCGGTCGTCGATGAGCTCTAGGCTGGCGGCGATCCGGCGCAGCGCATCGGGATGGATCGGAACCTCGGTGACGAGCCCTTCCTGGAACAGCCGCAGGATGTTGACCGGATCCTTGCGGAAGGCGTCCTCGTCGGCCATGTCGAGCCGCCCGTTCTTCAGCCGGAAGCCGGGGCCGGTCGGATCCCTGCCGAACGGGAACATGGTTCGGAGCTTCTCGCCGAGGCTCGTGCGCGTCCGCAGGTGGCGCGCCTCGAGCGCGGCGAGGAAGATGCGGGTGAGATCGCCGACATGCTTGGCGTGCAGGAAGTAGTCCTGCATGAAGCGCTCGACCGACCGTTGGCCCTCGGTCGAGGCATAGCCGAGCGCGGTCGCGATCTCGAGCTGGCTGCCGAAGGTCAGCTGCTCGGTGGCGCGCCCGGTCAGGAGGTGCAGGTGCACGCGCGTGGTCCACAGGAACTCCTCCGCCTCGCGCAGCGTGCGGAACTCCTCGGGCGAGAACACCTTCATCTTGACGAGATCGCGGGTCGAGGCGGCGTGATAGAGGTACTTGGCGATCCAGTAGAGCGTCTGCAGGTCGCGCAGTCCGCCCTTGCCGTCCTTGACGTTGGGCTCGAGCAGGTAGCGCGAGCTGCCCTGCCGGTCGTGGCGCTCGGCGCGCTCGGCGAGCTTGAGCTCGACGAACTCGGGGCCGGTCGCGTCAAAAAGCTCGCGCCAGAGCCGGGTATCGAGCTGGCGGCCGAGCGCGGGATCGCCCCAGAGCCAGCGGTGCTCGAGCAGGCTGGTGCGGATCGTCAGGTCGGCCTTCGCGAGCCGCAGGCAATCCTCGATGGTGCGCGTGGCGTGCCCGACCTTCAGCCGCAGGTCCCACAGGCAGTAGAGCACGCTCTCGATCAGGCTCTCGCCCCAGGGCGTCTGCTTGTAGGGGGTGAGGAACAAGAGGTCGACGTCGGAAAACGGCGCCATCTCCGCGCGGCCGAAGCCGCCGACGGCAATGGCTGAGATCCGCTCCGCCGCGGTCGGGTTCGACAGCGGATGCAGCCGGTGCACCGCGAGGTCGAGGACCAGTGTGACGATCCGGTCGGCAAGCCAGGCGTAGTCGTGGATCGCGCGGTGCGCGTCGCGGGGCGCCGCGGCCACCGAGGCGGCGATCGCCGCGCGCCCCTCGGCCAGCCC
>JBDHSS010000293.1:0-4168 GCA_039808205.1 Paracoccaceae bacterium
GATCTGCACCTTCACCCTGCCGCCGGTGAGGCCGTAGGTCCTGGTCACTGCCATCGTCACTGTCTCCGTTTGCAGAGGGAGCGTGCGCGCACGTTCCCGGCCGCCGCGCCCGGGGTGGCTCCGGGACGGTGGGTCGTCGTTGCCGTCGATGTCGTCTGACGCTTGCCGCCGGACGAGTGCCGGCCCGTGGCGCGTCCCCGCGGGTCGGGGGCTTCGGGCGGCGGCTTCCGGCGGGGGTTTTAGGGGAAGCGGGCGGGAAGAGCCACGTGGCGATTGCGCTGGAGCGCCGGCTCGGCGAGGTTCCGCTCAAGAACCCATAGGAACGCGTACGCGCACAAGTTGTACGATATCCTTGAACGTCTTGAATCGACAGGAAAACCGAAGTCAAATCGCCCAATTGGCGATCTCGGAGCGATCACGGTTCTGTAGCTGTGGCCGACATGACTCGGGCGGGCGGCTGCCGCCCGGACTCATGAGCCGGGCCCCTGTCGTCTATAGGGGCCCGGGGGAGCGTGTGGGGGCGCGGCTGCCTGCGCTCAGACCAGAAGCAGGCCGGCGGCCTCCACGCTGAAGTCGTAGTCGAAGCTCTCGACGAGCCTGCCGGTGCCCTTGGCGCCGGAGAAGACGTCGACCTCGAAGTGGTAGCTGCCGGGCGCGAGCGCGAGGCCGCCCTTCAGGTCGCCGTCCTTGTCGCCGAAGAGCGAGTAGGGGGCGCCGGTCTCGGTGCGGGTCGCCGCGGCGTCGCCCGAGAGGGTGAGCTTCACGCTCCCCACCTTGCCGGCGAGCGCGCCCGTGGGGTCGATCGCCACGGCGAAGGTGGTGGCGCCGGCGAGCCGCGCGCCGTCGAGGGCGGCGCCATCGGCGAGCGTGGCGACGAGGGCGTCGGTGGTGGCGTCGTAGACCCCGACGCTGAGCGGCGCGGCGGCGGCGGGGGGAGCCGCCACGGTGAAGTCGAAGTCGAAGCTCTCGACGATCCTGCCGGTGCCCTTGGCGCCGGAGAAGACGTCGACCTCGAAGTGGTAGCTGCCGGGCGCGAGGTCGAGGCCGCCGCCCTTCAGGTCGCCGTCCTTGTCGCCGAAGAGCGAGTAGGGGGCGCCGGTCTCGGTGCGGGTCGCCGCGGCGTCGCCCGAGAGGGTGAGCCTGACGCTCCCCACCTTGCCGGCGAGCGCGCCCGTGGGGTCGATCGCCACGGCGAAGGTGCTGTTCGCGCCGAGGGCGGCGGCGTCGAAGGTGGCGCCGTCGGCCAGCGTCGCCACGAGCTTGTCGCTGGCCGCGGCATAGACCCCGACGCTGAGCGCCGGGCCCGTGGGCGCCGCCACCTCGACCTTCACCGTGGCGCGGTTCGAGACGAGCCCGGTGGGGTCGCTGGCGGCGTAGGTGAAGCTGTCGCTGCCGGTGAAGCCCGCGGCCGGGGTGTAGACGAGCGCCGCGCCCACCTTCGTCACCGTGCCGCCCTGCGCGGTCGTCGCGTCGAAGGACTGGATCGAGACCCTGGCGCCCTCCGGGTCGTGGTCGTTGGCGAGGACGGCGATCGAGACCGGGGCGCCGATCTCGGTGCTGGCGCTGTCGTTGCTCGCGATCGGCGCCAGCGCCACGTCGCTGACCACGGCCGTGTCGGCGGCGTTGATCGGTACCGCGAGGCCCTGGCGGATCACCTCGAAGAAGTCGATGTGGTAGCCGACCGAGCGGCCGGCGAAGGTGATCGTGTGGGTGCCGGCCTCGAGGTGGACGAGGCTCGTCGGGCTCGAATCGCCCTCGTTGGCGGCGGAGAACTTGCTCGCGAAGGTCCAGGCGGTGTTCGCGCCCTTCAGTTTCACGAAGCCGTTGGTGACGCTCACCGGCACCGTGCCCTCGGGCAGGTGGTTGCGGATGTTGTCGTCGACCTTCAGCCAGATGTCGTTGCGCGAGTCGCCCGGGTCGTTCGTGTCGCGGGCGGCGCGCAGGCGGATGGTGTAGAGGCCGGACTTCGGCACCTCGATCGTCGCCGAGAATACCCCCTGGTTCGGGGTCTTCACCGAGCCGTCGAGGGTCTCGCTCTTGAAGTAGTAGTAGCCCGAGCCCTGGGAGCCGGGGTTGTTGCCGGCGCCGGTCGCCTGGAACACCCAGCCGGCGCTCGCGCCGGTCGGGGTCTGGCCGAGCAGCGTCTCTGCCTGGATCTTGATGCGTCCGTTCTGCATCGGGAAGTAGGTGGCCATGTCTCGGGTCGCCTCGTCGGTCTCTGGATGGGTCGGGGTCTGCGGGCGGAGGAAGCGCCGGGCCGCCGGCAGGCGGGCGCCAGGGCATCCCTCCGGGGGAAGGGGCGGCCGTTCCGCGCGCGGAACGGGTCGAGCGGGGGATCTCGCCCGGGGTGTCGGCGGGATCCTGGGCGGGCCTCGGTCCGGGCGGAACCTCCACCCCGGGGATGGGAGCGGCGGTTCGCACGCGTGGGGCGCGCGCGCCCCCCGGGGAAAGCGGGGCGCCCGGGTCCGGGAGCCGATTGCCGCGTTCTGCGGGTAGGACGGGGATGGGGCGTCGGGCGCCGGATCCCGCCGGGGCTCCGGTTCAGGCGGCCCGGGGGCCGTGGCGGCGCAGGCCGGCGATGCCGGCGAGGAGGGGCGCCATCGCCGGCGGCAGCGGGGCGATCCGGCCGCGCTGGCCGGTGGCGAAGCTTGAGGCGACGGTGGCGGCGTGGCCCGTTCGGGTCACGGGAAGAATGGCGGCCGCAATCGCGGCGCCGAGGCGCAGGCGTACTCTGGCAAACATGATAGTCCCCTCATCCCGTTAAGGAAATTACGGGGAGACCCGAATTTCTGTCAATTTGAATCGGGTGTATTTTTACCGTCGTGGTTAATTGCGGGCGGGGAGTGCGGCTTCCCGGTCACGGGCCCACATCCGACCCGTGATCGGGATGCCTTCGGCGCGGGGCGAAAAGATGTCTGCAGTCCGTGTTGGTCGATGCATCGGCATGGACCAACACGGACTGCAGACATCTCGGACTCCCGACGCGGGAGCGGCTGGACAGGGCCGGGACCGGCCGCGATAACGGAGGGGTGGTTCGGAGAGAGTATGGTTTGGAGCGTACCATGGGCACCATGACCCGGCTGTTGCGGCCGGCGATGGAAGGAGCGCGGCGGCGCCTCAGGCAGATGCAGGACCGGGTCTTGCCCGACTTCATCATCATCGGCGCGCAGAAAAGCGGCACCTCGAGCCTCTACCGCTACCTCGCCCAGCACCCGCAGGTGCGCGAGAGCACGGTGAAGGAGGTGCATTACTTCGACGGCGGGGTCGAGGAGGGGACCGACACCTACGCGCTCGGCGAGCGGTGGTACCGGGCGCACTTCCCGCTCGCCTCGGAGATGGCGCCGGGGGTGCAGGCCTACGAGGCGTCGCCTCTCTATCTCCTGCATCCGCTCGCGGCGGAGCGGATGGCGCGGCTGCTGCCCCGGGTGAAGCTCGTGGCGATCCTCAGGAACCCGACCGACCGGGCGCTGTCGCACTACTTCCACAACGTGCGGAAGAACGCGGTGCGCCGCTGCAAGGAGGAGCTCGCCCCAGGGGCGGCGATGGCGGCGGAGGAGGAGCGGCTCGCGGCGGTGCTGGCGCGGGGCGATTACGGTGACGAGGCCTATCGCGCCTACAGCTACAAGGCGCGCGGGCGCTACCTCGAGCAGCTCGAGCGCTACTGGGCGCAGTTTCCGCGGGAGAGTCTGCTGGTGCTCCGGGCCGAGGATCTCTTCGAGGATCCGGCCGGGCTCATGGGCGGGCTCTGCGACTTCCTCGGGCTCGACCGGCCGGCGGGGGAGGGCGACTTCCGGCCGTCGAACGTCGGCACGAACCGCGAGGCGGTGGACGCGACCCTGCGGGCCGAGCTCGACGCCTATTTCGCGCCGATGAACCGGGCGCTCTACGCGGCGCTCGGGCGGGATTTCGGCTGGGAGAGCTGACCTCACGGGGGGCAACCGGCTGAGGGGAAACGGAAACCCTCCGGCTGCCGCCGACGGCGCATATGTCTGCACTCCGTGTTGGTCCATGCCAATGCATCGACCAACACGGAGTGCAGACATATGCAGACAGGAGGAGCCCGCGTTCCGAGAGGCCGAAAAACGCATTCCTCGGCATGGGATTAATCCGCCGCTAACCAACTTCCCGCTTCATCGCCCGCGGTTTCGGTCAACAGAGAGCGGGGCGT
>JBDHSS010000294.1:0-4129 GCA_039808205.1 Paracoccaceae bacterium
AGCTGCAGCGCGAGGGCGTGTTCCGCGAGATGAAGCTCCGGCAGCATTTCGAGAAGCCGTCCGTCAAGAAGGCCCGGGAGCGGGCCGAGGCCATCCGCCGCGCGCGCAAGCTCGCGCGCAAGAAGATGCAGCGCGAGGGCCTGCTCTGACCCCCTGACCCGACGAAGGTCACGACGCCGGCCCGCGCCGGCACCGCACCGGCCGCGTTCCCGCATGGGGCGCGGCCTTTGCTTTTTCCGGGCGTCCGACGCGTGAAGTGCGCTGAAGACGCGATCCTAACGTGCTTTCCTGTTTGCGTCTCGCAATGTTCTGACGCCAGCTTGGCGCGAGCTCGCCCGCCGCGCGGGGATGCGATTTTCTTGCTGCCGCGACGGCGCTCGATTGGTCTAGGTTCCACGCACGGGGGCGTGGAGGCCTGCGCTCCTGATTCACGGAGGAGCGATCATGCGAAGAGGCTTGCTTCCCCTTGCGCTCTGCCTGGGTCTGCCCGGCGGCCTGATGCCCGGCGCCGCGGCCGCCGAGGCGCCGTCCGGAACGGCGACGGGGACGATCACGCTGGACGGCAGCCAGCTTCCCCCGCCGCCACTGCCGTTCGGCGGCAAGATCGAGGACGGCGCGCTGCAGTCGACGCCCTGGTGGCCGCCGCGGGTGGTGCCGCCGGCGGGCGCGCCGAACATCCTCCTCGTCATCACCGACGATGCAGGCTTCGGCGTGCCGAGCACCTTCGGCGGCGTCATCCCGACCGAAACGATGGATCGCCTGGCCGCCGAAGGCCTGAGCTATACCAACATCTACTCGACCGCACTGTGCTCGCCGACGCGGGCGGCGCTCCTTACCGGGCGCAACCACCATTCGGTGGGCTTCGGGGTGATCTCGGAGCAGTCGACCGGCTTCCCCGGCTACAACAGCATCATCTCCGCCGACAAGGCGACGATCGGGCGGATCCTGCTCGACAACGGCTACAATACCGCGTGGTTCGGCAAGGACCACAACACGCCGGCCTTCGAGGCGAGCCAGTCCGGGCCGTTCGACCAGTGGCCGACGGGAATGGGCTTCCAGTATTTCTACGGCTTCGTCGGCGGCGACGCGAACCAGTGGCAGCCGAACCTGTTCCGCAACACCACCCAGATCTATCCGTTCGCGGGCAACCCCGAGTGGAACCTCGTCACCGGAATGGCGGACGATGCGATCGACTGGATCAGCAGCATGCACCAGATCGACCCGTCGAAGCCGTTCTTCATCAAGTATGCGCCAGGCGCCACGCACGCCCCGCACCATCCGACGAAGGAGTGGCTCGACAGGATCGAGGCGCTGCACCTGTTCGACGACGGCTACGAGGCGCTGCGCGACCGGATCTTCGCGAACCAGAAGCAGATGGGCCTGGTGCCCGAGGACGCGACGCTGACGCCCTGGCCGGCGGAGATGCTGAAGCCCTGGGCCCAGCTGAGCGACACGGAGCAGAAGCTCTTCATCCGGCAGGTCAACGTCTTCGCTGCCTATGCCGCCTATTCGGACCACGAGATCGGGCGCGTGATCGACGCGATCGATAGGATCGGCGCGCTCGACAACACGCTCATCCTCTACATCAACGGCGACAACGGCACCAGCGCCGAGGGCGGGCCGCTCGGCACGCCGAACGAGGTCGCCTTCTTCAACGGGGTCAACGCGATCCCGGCCGAGGAGCAGATGAAGTGGTATGACGCCTGGGGGACGGAGCAGACCTACAACCACATGTCGGCCGGCTGGTCGTGGGCCTTCGACACACCCTTCGACTGGTTCAAGCAGAACGCCTCGCGGCTCGGCGGCATCCGGCAGAACATGGTCGTCTCGTGGCCCGGCCACATCACCGACAAGGGCGGCCGGCGCGACCAGTTCCTGCACGTGATCGACGTCGTGCCGACGATCCTCGAGGCCACCGGCATCAAGGCCCCCGCGATGGTCGACGGCATCAAGCAGGCGCCGATCGAAGGCACGAGCTTCGCCTACACCTTCGACGCGGCGAACGCCAAGGCGCCGAGCCGGCACAGGACCCAGTATTTCGAGATGCTGGGCCAATGGGCGCTCTACGACGACGGCTGGCTGCTCAGCACCAAGGTGAATCGCGCGCCGTGGGAGGCCTTCGGCCCGGCCAACCCCGATCCGCTCAACCGCCAAGTGTTCCAGCTCTACGACCTCACGACCGACATGAACCAGACCCGGGACATCGCGGCCGAGCATCCGGACAAGGTGGCGGCGATGCGGGCGAAGTTCGTCGAGGAAGCGAAGAAGTACCAGGTCTTTCCACTCGATGCCTCGGTCGCCGCGCGCATCGTCGCGCCGCGGCCGAACATCACCGCAGGCCGCACCGAGTTCGTCTATACGCGACCGATGGTCGGGTTGCCGCAGGGCAGCTCGCCGGGCATCCTCAATGCGTCCTACACGATCACGGCGGAGATCGAGGTGCCCGACGGCGGCGCCCAGGGGATGATCCTGACCTCGGGCGGCCGCTTCGCCGGCTACGGCTTCTACCTGCTCGACGACAAGCCGGTGTTCCTGTGGAACCTCGTCGATCTCGACCGGGTGAAGTGGCAGGGAACCGAGCCGCTGGCGCCCGGCCGGCACGTGCTCGAGTTCGACTTCCGCTATGACGGCCTCGGGGCCGAAACGCTCGCCTTCAACGACTTCGGCGGCGTCGGCCGGAGCGGAACCGGAACCCTGCGCGTCGACGGCAAGGACGTCGACAGCAAGGCGATGAAGCAGACGCTGCCGATGATCCTGCAGTGGGACGAGAGCTTCGACGTGGGATCCGACACGCTGACCGGGGTCAACGACGCGGACTACAGCCCGCCCTTCCCGCTGACCGCCACGCTCAACAAGCTGACAATCCGGGTCAACCGGCCCGAGCTCTCGGTGGAGGAGCGCGCCAGGCTGGCGGCGGCGATGAAGGCGGCGGCCGACTGAGGCACCGACCGCCGGAGGGCGGCACGCGGGCGCGCGTGTCTCCCTCCGCGGAAGGCGGGCGTTCCGCCCGCCGCCGTCAGGCGCGGCGCGGCGGCACCACGTCGGCGAAGATCTCGAAGCTCTTCCACGCCGGCTCGACGCGCGCCACGCCCAAGCGCGGCACGTAAGCCGACTCCTCGAGCAGCTGCATCCGCGGGATGTTGCGCGGGCAGTTCGGGAAGATGTCGACCGGCCGGACCCGCACCAGCGCCTGCGCGCCCTCGAACGCGGGCAGGAGCGGGTCGTCGAGCGCGACCTCGGCGGTGCCGTTCACCCGCAGCCGCTTCGGCTTGTCGTCGACGGCGATGAACAGGAGGCCGACGTGCGGGTTGGCGCGGATGTTGCCGAGGCTCTTGAACATGCCGTTGCCGTCGTAGTCGGGGAAGGCCAGCAGGTCCGGCGCGAGCACCCGCACGAAGCCGGGCACGCCGCCCTTGAACGAGCAGTCCGGGCGGCCGTCGGCCGTCGCGGTCGCTAGGAAGAAGAAGCGCAGCGAGGCGATGAAGGCCGCGTCCTCGGGCGTGAACGCCGCGCGGCGGAGCCGCTCCTCCAGCCGGTCGGCAAGCTGCCGCGACCCGAAGGCGTCCTGCAGCGCCCGGCTGGCCTCGTGGTACATGACCATGCCTGCCCCCCGTCCGAGGTTGCCCGAAGCATACACTATCGCGAGGCCGCGGCGAAGGCCGGCCTCGGGAGAAACTTGCCGATCGCGGGGGGCGCGCCTATCTTCGGCTGCGAGAGAGACGACGAGGCTTTTCGATGACGCTCGCCATTCCGCCCCGAGTGACCGACCGCGCCTTCGCCCGGCTGCGCGAGATCGGCGCGACCCAGCCGCTGCGCGTGGCGGTCGAGGGCGGCGGCTGCTCTGGCTTCCAGTACGACATCCGGCTCGACGACGCGGCCGAGGACGACCTGGTGCTCGAGCAGGACGGGGCGCGGGTGCTGATCGACCCGGTGTCGCTGCCGTACCTCGCCGACGCCGAGATCGACTTCGCCGACGAGCTGATCGGCGCGCGCTTCGTGGTGAAGAATCCCAACGCCACCGCGTCCTGCGGCTGCGGCACCAGCTTCTCGCTCTAGAGTCGCGGGCGCCAGCCGGCAATGCGGCGGTTCCTGGTTCTTTTCGCCGTCGTCCTCGCGCTCGTCGCGGTTC
>JBDHSS010000295.1:0-4118 GCA_039808205.1 Paracoccaceae bacterium
GCCGACCCGCCCGCCGCCGCCCGCGCCGGCGGCCACGCCCTCGGCCCCGACACCGCGGCGCTGCGCTCGCCGCTCGGCTGCCCGGTCGGCATCGCTGCCAGCGTGGCACCCTGCGAGGTCGCGGACGAGTGAGGCCAAATCCAGTTGAGCCGACAATCGGGCGCCCCTGACCTTCAAGAAGCGAGGCATGGCCTCGCGAGGCCCCGGCCCGACGAGCGAACGCATGCGTTCGCCGGGCCGTCGGCTGGAGCGCGGGACGCGCGGAGCCGAAGGGGCGTGCAGCTGCACCCTTCGCTGATAATCCGCGCGCGCCTGCCTGGCGGGCGCGGAACCGCGCCTGCCAACGGGCAGGCAGGCGCGCGCGGATTTGTGTACCCCAAATCCGCGAAGGACATACGGCACCGTAGCACCTGCCAGCAGGCCCTTCAAAGGAAACAGAATCGCCCCCTCACGCCGCCAGCGCCGGCAGATCCCCGCCGCGGCGCTCGGCCTCGAACCCAGCGACGAACGCCTCGAGCCGCCCTGCCGCGATCGCCGCGCGCAGCCCCGCCATCAGCTCCTGATAGTAATGCAGGTTGTGCCAGGTCAGCAGCATCGCGGCGATGATCTCGCGCGCCTTCACCACGTGGTGCAGGTAGGCACGGGAGTACCCGGTGCAGGCCGGGCAGCCGCAGTCGGGATCGAGCGGCCGCGGATCGTCGGCATGGCGCGCGTTCCTGAGGTTCACCGCGCCGCGCCGGGTCAGCGCCTGCCCGGTGCGCCCCGAGCGCGTCGGCAGCACGCAGTCGAACATGTCGATGCCGCGCACCACGGCGCCGACGATGTCGTCGGGCTTGCCCACCCCCATCAGGTAGCGCGGCCGGTCCTCGGGCAGCAGGCCCGGCGCGTAGTCGAGCACGCCGAGCATCGCCGCCTGCCCCTCGCCCACGGCCAGCCCGCCGATCGCGTAGCCGTCGAAGCCGATCGCCTTGAGTGCCGCGGCCGACTCCTCGCGCAGTTCGCGCGTCACGCCGCCCTGCACGATGCCGAAGAGCGCATGCCCCGGCCGGTCGCCGAAGGCATCGCGCGAGCGCTCGGCCCAGCGCATCGATAGCCGCATCGACCGCGCCACCGCCGCCTCGTCCGCCGGCAGCGCCGGACATTCGTCGAAGGCCATCACGATGTCCGAGCCGAGCAGGCGCTGGATCTCCATGCTGCGCTCGGGGCTCAGGAAATGCGTGGAGCCGTCGACGTGGCTGCGAAACCGCACCCCCTCCTCGGTCAGCGTGCGCAAGTCGGTCAGGCTCATCACCTGGAAGCCGCCGGAATCGGTCAGGATCGGCCGCTGCCAGCTCATGAACCGGTGCAGCCCGCCGAGCCGCGCCACCCGCTCCGCCCCCGGCCGCAGCATCAGGTGATAGGTGTTGCCGAGCAGCACGTCGGAACCGGTGGCCCGCACGCTCTCCGGCAGCATCGCCTTGACCGTCGCCGCGGTGCCGACCGGCATGAACGCGGGCGTGCGGATCTCGCCCCGCGGCGTCGCCAGCACGCCGCTGCGCGCGCGGCCATCGCGGGCGTCGATCCTGAACCCGATGCCGCCGCCCATGCCGTCCATTCCCCTTCCTCGCCCTCGCCGGCCTTTCCCTGCCGCCGCCCGGCTACGCCCTAGACGAATCCGGCGGCTTTTCCTATATGTTTGGTCAGGAATTCCAAGCCAGGGACGGGGCAGCGCCGTGAACGTCGAGACCAAGACCATGGAAGGCGAGCCGCTGGTCCCGCCGTCGAGCACCGATCACCCGCTCTACGACGACGTGGTCGCCGCCTGCCGCAGCGTCTACGACCCCGAGATCCCCGTCAACATCTTCGACCTCGGCCTCGTCTACGCGATCACCGTCAGCGACGAGAACGACGTGCGCGTGCTGATGACGCTGACCGCGCCGGGCTGCCCGGTGGCGGCCGACATGCCCGGCTGGGTCGCCGACGCGATCGCCCCGGTTCCCGGCGTCCGCCACGTCGACGTCGAGTTGGTGTGGGAGCCGCGTTGGGGCATGGACATGATGTCCGACGAGGCCCGGCTCGAGCTCGGCTTCATGTAAGGCCCCGGCCGGCCCGTCGCAGCCATGGCCGAGCCCTTCCCTTCCGGCGACCTGCCGCTCGCCGTCCTGACCGGCGACGTCGTCCGCTCCACCCGCCTCGGCCCCGCGACGCTCGATGCCGCCATGGCCGCGCTCGACCGCGCGGCCGCGGCGATGTCGGGCTGGGAGGCCGCTGCGCCTGCACGCTTCACCCGCTTCCGCGGCGACGGCTGGCAGTGCCTCGCCCCTTCCCCCGAGCGCGCGCTGCGCGCCGCGCTCTTTCTGCGCGCCCACCTGCGCGCCGCCGAGCGCGAGGCCGACACCCGGATCGCGGTCGGCATCGGGCCGGGCAGCGTGCCCGCCTCGGGCGACCTCGGCGCGGCGACGGGGCGCGCGTTCGAGGTCTCCGGCCGCGGCCTCGACCGGATGCCGCGGGTGCAGCAGCTCGCCATCGGCTGGGCCGACCCGCCGCCGGCGGCCGCGCTCGTCGGCGCGGTCTTCGCGCTCGCCGACGAGATCTCGCGCCTCTGGACGCCACGCCAGGCCGAGGTGCTGATCGAGGCCCTCGCCCCCGGCGACGAGCGCCAGGAAACCCTCGCCGCCCAGCACGGCGTCAGCCAGCAGGCGATCGCCAAGCGCCTGAGCGGCGGCGGCGACTGGGCGCTGCAGCGCGCCCTCGCCGCCGTCGAGGCGCGCTGATGCCGGTTACAACCTCAAGACGTTGTTATCGACGATACAACCGTCTGAGGATGTTCGCCTTTCCGTGCGCCGATGCTTGAGACGGCGATCGCGCTCGGGCTCGGCCATCTCGTCGCCGACTTCCTGCTGCAGTCCGACGCGCTGGTCGCCGCCAAGCGCGACCCGGCACGCCGGCTCCGCGCCCTCGCGCAGCATGTCGCCATCGTAGCAGTGACGAGCTGGCTCGCGCTCGGCCTCGCCCCCGCCACGCTTGCCGTGGCGCTCGTCACGCTCGCCCACTTCGCCATCGACTGGGCCAAGCTCCGCTTCGGCGGCACCGATTTCGCGAGCTTCGCGCTCGATCAGGCCGCGCACGCCGCCTCGATCCTTTTCGCCGCGGCGCTCGCGCCCGCCGCCTTCGCCGCCGGGCTCTGGGGCCTGCCCGCGCTCGCAGCGCCGCTCGCACGCCTCCCCGAGGCGATGGCGCTCGCCGGCGGCGCCGTCGCCGCGGTGCCGGCCGGCGGCTACGCGGTGCAGGCGATCATGCAGGGCATCGCCATGCCCGACGACGCCAGCCTGCCGCAGGGCGGCCGGCTGATCGGGCGGCTGGAGCGGGCGATGATCCTGCTCTTCGTCCTCGTCGGCCAGCCCGACGGCATCGGCTTCCTCATTGCGGCGAAGTCGCTGCTGCGCTTCAGCGAGGTCGCCCGGGAACACGACCGCCGCGTCAGCGAGTACGTCATCATCGGCACGCTGGCGAGCTTCGGCTGGGGACTCGCCGCCGCCTTCGCTACCCACGCCGTCCTCGCCAGCCTCGCCGCCCAGTGACCACCCGGCGAGCCCGCCCTTGAGGCGACCGCCCCGCCGCACTATCTTGCAAAGGCACCAAGCACAGGATCGCACGCGATGTTCGGCATTCCCGGCAAGCCCCCGGTGACGATGACCCCCGCCGCCGAGACGCAGATCGCCCGCCTGATGGCGCGCGGCGAGACCAAGGGTCTCCGGATCGGCGTCCGTAAGGGCGGCTGCGCCGGCATGGAATACACCATGGAGTACGCCACCGAGATCGCGCCGCACGACGAGGTCGTCGAGCAGAACGGCGCGCGGGTGATGATCGCGCCGATGGCGCAGATGTTCCTGTTCGGCACCGAGATCGACTACGCCAACGGCCTGCTCGACTCGGGCTTCCGCTTCAACAACCCCAACGTCGTCGACGCCTGCGGCTGCGGCGAGTCGATCAAGTTCGCCGAGATCCCACCGGCCGCCTGAGGCGGCGCCAGTCGCCCCAAGGAACGTCGCTCCAGACGCCCTAAACATGCGTCGGCAAAGTGCGCGACGAAATGTCGCGCAGGCACCGTTTCACCTTATTTGTACCCTGTTTGCGAA
>JBDHSS010000296.1:0-4107 GCA_039808205.1 Paracoccaceae bacterium
GCCTGCCGAGGCGGAGACCGAGGCGGCGGAGGAGAAGCCTCAGGGGCCGAAGCGCCGCGGCTGGTGGTCGCGGGCGATCGGCGGCGCCTGAGGGGCGCGCGCGTCCGCCTCGCCGGGGGCGCGGAGCCGGGGAGCATCGAGCCCCCCTCCGCCGGCGGCGGCGTTCCGCCGCCTTGGCGCCTTCTCGGCGAGGGTGGGGGCTGCTGTCCTAGCGTTCGATCGCGATCTCGACCTGCCGGTCGATGATCGTCGTGCCGTTGCGGGACAGCCGGTAGGTCCCGACGTGGGTGCCCGGCGTCCAGCCCTGCGGCGGACGGGGGCTGCCGGCGAAGGCGAACCAGCTGACGTTGTTCGCCTCGAGCGTGCTCGCGCGGTCGAGGAGCACAGCGCCATCCGGGCCGACGATGCGGAAGGACTGCACGTCCCCCGCCTCGGCGCCGAAGACGTCGGCCCAGAGGACCAGCGCGTCGGGGTCGCGCGCCGCGGCGCCGAGGCGCTGGTCGCCGCGGCGGATCGCGTCCGCTTCCGGGCGACCTGAGGAAAACCCCGCGATCAGCAGGCCGGTCGGCACGTAGGCGAGCACGCGCTCGGCGTCGGCCGTCCAGACCGGTGACTTCGCCGCGCCGCAGGTCCAGCCGCCCGCGCTGCCGGTGAACGGGTCGATCGCCGCCCCGTCCTTGCGCAGCGTGAAGTGCAGGTGCGGGAACTCGGTCTGCCCGGAGAGCCCGACGAGGCCGAGCGGGGTTCCCGCCGCGACGCGGTCGCCGGGCCGGACCGCGACGCTGCCCGAGCGCAGGTGCGAGTACTGGGTTTCCCATCCGCCGCCGTGCTCGATCAAGACCCCGTTCCCCGCCTCGCGGCCCGCCACCGCCGCGACCCCGGTCTCGCGGACGCTGACGTCGGCCATGCCGTCGCGCGTCGCCTTCACCACCCCGGACGCGGCGGCGACCACCGGCACGCCGTCCCGCATCGCCACGAGATCGCGCACCCGGATGTCGGTGCCGTCGTGGCCGTCGTAGCTCAGCCGGCCGCAGCCCGGATCGAGCCGGCCCGGTCCCGGGTCGAGGTCGACATAGTTCTGCACGCTGCAGAGCGTTCCGAACGCGCAATCAACCGGCAGCCCGACCCGGAACGGATCGGCGGCGAGCGCGCCGCCGGCAAGGCAGCCGAGCCCTGCCACGAGGATCCAAAGCCGCATCCGCACTCCTTTCGCGCGTCACCGCCGCGTCCAGTCTCTGCCGCTCGCGGCGAGACGCAACCGCAAATCCCCGCGACGGCGGGCTTTGGCTCGTCTTCCGCGGCGGGGCGGGCTATGCCTCGGGCTCGCGAAGGAGACAGTGCCCGTGCGCAAGCCCGTCCCGACCGATCGCTCGAGCAAGCCCGCCTTCCTCGGCGACCTGCTCGACACGCTGACCGACCGCGGCCGCAGCCTGCTCCGCCGGCGCGGGCCGGCGGATGCCCCGGACGCGCCCGACCTCGCGACGCTCGGCGACGCGCTGCTCTCGCGCCGCGGCGAGGCGTCGGGGGTGGCGCTGGCCCGCGCGCTGGTCGCGGCGTTCGAGACGGCGTCGACCGACGAGCGGCGCGCCTTCCTGATGCTGCTCGCCCGCCGCTTCGGGCCCGACCCGGGCGTCGTCGCGGCGGCGATCGAGGCGGTGCGCAACGACGAGGCGGGCGCGATCGAGCGGCTGCACGTCGCTGCCGAGCCGCGGCGGCAGGAACTGCTGCGCCGACTCAACCTCGCGCCGGGCGGCACCGCGGCGCTGGTGCGGATGCGCGAGGAGCTGCGCCGGCACCTGCGCGAACACCCCGAGCTTGCCCCCGTCGACGCCGACTTCGCACATCTCTTCGCCTCGTGGTTCAACCGCGGCTTCCTGGTGCTGCGGCACATCGACTGGACGACGCCCGCCAACATCCTCGAGAAGATCATCCGTCACGAGGCGGTGCATGCGATCAAGAACTGGGACGACCTCCGGAACCGGCTCGAGCCGACCGACCGCCGCTGCTACGGCTTCTTCCATCCGCAGCTGGTCGACGAGCCGCTGATCTTCGTCGAGGTGGCGCTGACCACGGCGATTCCCGGCGACGTCGCGGGCCTCCTCGATCTCGCGCGGGCCCCGATCGCGGCGGAGGCGGCGACGACGGCGGTGTTCTACTCGATCTCGAACACCCAAGCCGGGCTGGCCGGCGTCTCCTTCGGCAACTTCCTCATCAAGCAGGTGGTCGAGGATCTGAAGGCCGAGCTTCCGAACGTGCAGACCTTCGTCACCCTGTCGCCGGTGCCGGGCTTCGCCGCGTGGCTCGCGCGCGAGCGCGACGACGAGGCCTCGGCCGTCCTCGATCCCGCGCGGCGCGCCGCGCTGGCGCTCCTCGCGGCGCCCGGCTGGCATCTCGATCCGGAGAAGGCGGAGGCGGTGCGGGCCGCGCTCGTCCCGCTCGCCGCGCACTATCTCCTGAAGGCGAAGGATCCGGCAGGCCGCCCGGCCGATCCGGTGGCGCGCTTCCATCTCGGCAACGGCGCCCGGCTCGAGCAGCTGGACTTCCTCGGCGACGTGTCGCCGAACGGCCTGCGCCAGGCGCACGGGCTGATGGTCAACTACCTCTACGACCTCGGCCAGATCGAGAAGAACCACGAGGCCTTCGCCGAGAAGGGCCTCGTCGCCGCCTCGGCGGGGGTGCGCAAGGCGCTATCCCCGGCGTCCGCCGCTTGACCCCACAGACTCGGTGATTTCCATGAACGCCAACCTCTTCGCCCTCTTCGCCGACAGCATCGCCGATCCCGACGCCACCGCGATCGAGACCGCGGACGGCGAGCGCATTGCCTATGCCGAGCTCGTCGAGCGCGCGGGACGGATGGCGAACGCGCTCGTCGGCCTCGGCGTGAGGCCGGGCGACCGGGTGGCGGCGCAGGTCGAGAAGTCGGTCGAGGCGATCGTGCTCTACCTCGGGACGGTGCGCGCGGGCGGCGTATTCCTGCCGCTCAACAGCGGCTACACGGCGCCCGAGATCGCGTATTTCGTCGGCGACGCCGAGCCGGCCGTGTTCGTCGCCGATCCGGCGAAGGCGGAAGCGCTCAAGGCCGCGACCGAGGCGGCGGGTGCGGCGCTGGTGACGCTCGACGCCGCCGGCCAGGGCACGCTCATGGTTGCCGCGAGCGCCGCGACGGCGGCGTTCGAGACCGTCCAGCGCGGCGCCGACGACCTCGCCGCGCTCCTCTACACCTCGGGCACCACCGGCCGCTCGAAGGGCGCGATGCTGACCCACGGCAACCTGGTCTCGAACACGCGCGCGCTGATCGACATCTGGCGCTTCACCGCCGCCGACGTTCTGATCCACGCGCTGCCGATCTTCCACACCCACGGCCTTTTCGTGGCCACCAACGTCGTGCTGTTCTCCGGCGCCTCGATGATCTTCCTGCCGAGGTTCGACGCGGGCCGCATCCTCGAGCTGATGCCGCGCGCCACCGTGCTCATGGGGGTGCCGACCTTCTACGTGCGGCTGCTCGCGGAGCCCGGGCTGTCGCGCGAGACGACCGCGGCCATGCGGGTCTTCATCTCCGGCTCGGCGCCGCTCCTCGCCGAGACCCACCGCGAGTGGCAGGAGCGGACCGGCCACGCGATCCTCGAGCGCTACGGCATGACCGAGACCAACATGAGCACCTCGAACCCCTACGACGGCGACCGGATCGCCGGCACCGTCGGGCTGCCGCTGCCGGGCGTCGAGATCATCGTCACCGACCCGGAGACCGGCGCCGGGCTCGGCGAAGGCGACATCGGCATGATCGAGGTGCGCGGCCCGAACGTCTTCCAGGGCTACTGGCGGATGCCGGAAAAGACCGCGGCCGAGCTCAGGGAAAGCGGCTTCTTCATCACCGGCGACCTCGGCAAGATCGACGCGCGCGGCTACGTCCACATCCTCGGCCGCGGCAAGGACCTCATCATCACCGGCGGCTACAACGTCTACCCGAAGGAGATCGAGACCGAGCTCGACGCCATCCCCGGCGTCGCCGAGTCGGCGGTGATCGGCCTGCCGCACCGCGACTTCGGCGAGGGTGTGACCGCAGTCATCGTGCCCTCCGGCTCGGCCGCGCTCGACGAGGCGGGCGTC
>JBDHSS010000297.1:0-4103 GCA_039808205.1 Paracoccaceae bacterium
GCGCCGTGGCCGCCGCGGCGGCCACGAAGATCGTGGTGGTCGCCGAGCGCGCCGCCTGGATCCGGGTCTATCTCGCCAACGGCACCGTGCTCTTCGAGAGCATCCTCGAGAAGGGGCAGAGCTACAGCCCGCCCGAGGGCGTCGAGCAGCCGATGATCTGGGCCGGCAACTCGGGGTCGGTCTACGTACGGGTCGGCGACAGCCTGCGCGGGCCGCTCGGCCACGGCACGCGCGCGGCCAAGGACATTCCGCTCGACGCCACCGCGATCGAGGCGAAGTTCTCCGAGGTGACCGACGTGCCCGAGGTGATCTCGCAGACGCTCGGCGAGGCGCAGGGCGCACCGGTGGCGGTGCAGTAGGCTCGGGCAGTAGCCTCGCGCGACACTTCCGTGACCGGCGGCGCCGCGGGGTGACATTCCCCGGGCACCGGCCTATTCTTCCCGGCGACGGAACGCGACGGATCCCCGAGACGATGAGCCACAATCCCGTCCGCCCCTGGCGGAACATCGAGCGCCGCCGGTCGCGACGCATCCACGTCGGGCCGGTCGCCGTCGGCGGTGACGCGCCGATCAGCGTGCAGACGATGACCAACACGCTGACCACCGACGTCGCCGGCACCATCGCGCAGGTGCAGGCCGCGGCCGAGGCCGGTGCCGACATCGTCCGCGTGTCGGTGCCCGACGAGGGCTCGTCGCGGGCGCTCCGCGAGATCGTGCGCGAGAGCCCGGTGCCGATCGTCGCCGACATCCACTTCCACTACCGCCGCGCGATCGAGTCGGCCGAGGCGGGTGCGGCGTGCCTGCGGATCAACCCCGGCAACATCGGTTCCAAGGAGCGCGTGCGCGAGGTAATCCGCGCGGCGAAGGACCACGGCTGCTCGATGCGCATCGGCGTCAACGCCGGGTCGCTGGAGCGGCACCTGCTCGAGAAGTACGGCGAGCCGTGTCCTGCGGCGATGGTCGAGAGCGGGCTCGACCACATCCGCATCCTCGAGGACAACGACTTTCACGAGTTCAAGATCAGCGTGAAGGCGTCCGACGTGTTCCTCGCCGCCGCCGCCTACCAGGCGCTGGCCGAGGCGACGGACGCGCCGATCCACCTCGGGATCACCGAGGCGGGCGGGATGCTGACCGGCACGGTCAAGTCGGCGATCGGGCTCGGCAGCCTCTTGTGGATGGGCATCGGCGACACGCTCCGCGTCTCGCTCTCGGCCGATCCGGTCGAGGAGGTGCGGGTCGGCTTCGAGCTCCTGAAGGCGCTCGGGCTCCGGCACCGCGGCGTCAACATCATCTCCTGCCCGTCGTGCGCGCGGCAGGGCTTCGACGTGATCAAGACCGTCGAGGCGCTGGAGAAGCGGCTCGAGCACGTCAAGACGCCGATGTCGCTGTCGATCATCGGCTGCGTGGTGAACGGGCCCGGCGAGGCGCTGATGACCGACATAGGCTTCACCGGTGGCGGCGCCGGCGCGGGCATGGTCTACATGGCCGGCAGGCAGCACCACAAGCACGGCAACGACGGCATGATCGACCACATCGTCGCGCTCGTCGAGAAGCGCGCCGCCGAGATCGAGGCCGAGCGCGCGGCGGCGGAGGCGAGCGTCCGCGCCGCGGAGTGAGCACCGAGGCTCGCGGCGGGTTGACGCGGACGCGGATCTGAAGGATTCGAGCGCCCTTGCCCGCGGGGCGAGGCGGACTCTCGAAACAGGTAGTGAGACATGACGGCGCCGACCGGAATGGCGCGCATCGCGCTGGTGATCGGGCTGCTCGGCATGGTCGGGCCGTTCGCGATCGACATGTACCTGCCGGCGCTGCCGGAGGTGGCGGCCGATCTCGGCGCCTCGCCGCAGGCGGTGCAGTTCACGCTGACCGCGTTCTTCGCGGCCTTCGGCGTCTCGCAGCTCGTCTACGGCCCGCTGTCCGACCGGATGGGGCGCAAGCCGCCGCTCTACATCGGCGTCGGCATCTTCCTCGCCGGCACCCTCGCGTGCGCCCTCGCGCCGACGATCGGCTGGCTCGTCGCCGCGCGCTTCGTGCAGGGGCTCGGCGCGGCGACGGTGATGGTGGTGCCGCGCGCGATCATCCGCGACCTCCATACCGGGCCGGCGGCGACGCGGCTGATGGCGACGGTGATGCTTGTGATCTCGATCTCGCCGATGCTTGCTCCCCTGGGCGGCAGCCTCGTCATGCAGGTCGCCTCGTGGCGGTGGATTTTCGGCGTGCTGGCGATCCTCGGGCTCCTGAGCCTGGCGCTGACCGCCTTCGTGCTGCCGGAGACGCTCGCCGCCGCCGATCGGGTCGCCACGACGCCGCGGACGCTCGTCGCCGGCGCGTGGCGGCTCCTGCGCGATCGCGACTTCATGGGGCTGACGCTGGTCGGCGGCTTCGCGATGGCGAGCTTCTTCATCTTCATCGCCAGCGCCTCCTTCGTCTACACCGAGGAGTTCGGCCTGTCGCCGACCGGCTTCAGCCTGGCCTTCGCGATCAACGCGATCGGCTTCTTCGCCGCCTCGCAGCTCGCGGCCGGGCTCGGCGAGCGCTTCGGCATGGCGCGGGTGGTGCTGACCGCGGTGATCGCGTTCGCCGTCGTGGTCGGCGCGCTCCTCGCGCTCACCCTCGCCGGGCTCGCGACGCTCGTGCTCATCGTCGCCATGCTCTTCGTCGGCAACGCCTTCCTCGGCCTCGTCATGCCGACGACCATGGTGATGGCGCTCGACCCGCATCCCGACATCGCCGGGCTCGCCTCCTCGCTCGGCGGCACGCTGCAGATGCTGGTCGGCGGCGCGATGATCGCGCTCGCCGGGCCGTTCTTCGACGGGACGGCGACGCCGATGGTCGCGGCGATCACCGCCGCCGGGGCGCTCGCGCTTCTGAGCGCGGTCCTGACGCTCGGCCGCGCGGCGGGCCGCGGGGTCGCGGTCCAGTGATCCCGACGGGCAAGCTCGACCAGATCCGTGCGCGCCACGAGTTCCTCGAGGCGCGGCTGGCCGCGGGCGCCGGCCCGGCGGAGCTCGCGGCGCTCGGGCGCGAGTATGCCGAGCTGAAGCCGGTTGTGGCGGAGATCGACCGCTACCGCGCGCTCCTCGCCGAGCGCGACGAGGTCGAGCGGCTGCGCGCCGACCCGGAGATGCGCGCGCTCGCCGACGAGGAGGCGGAGAGGCTCGCCGCGGCGCTGCCCGCGGCGGAGCGCGCGCTGCAGCTCGCACTCCTGCCCAGGGACGCCGCCGACGAGCGATCGGCGATCCTCGAGATCCGCGCCGGCACCGGCGGCGAGGAGGCCGCGCTCTTCGCCGGCGACCTCGCGCGCATGTACCAGCGGCTCGCCGAGGCGCGCGGCTGGCGCTGGGAGGTGGTCGAGGCGGCGCCGACCGAGCTCGGCGGCTTCCGCGAGCTCGTGGCCGAGGTGACAGGCAAGGGCGTCTTCGCCGCGCTCAAGTTCGAATCCGGCGTCCACCGCGTGCAGCGGGTGCCGGCGACCGAGTCGAGCGGGCGCATCCACACCTCGGCGGCGACGGTCGCGGTGCTGCCGGAGGCCGAGGAGGTCGACGTCGACATCCCGGCGCAGGACATCCGCATCGACACCATGCGCGCGTCGGGCGCCGGCGGGCAGCACGTCAACACCACCGACTCCGCGGTCCGGATCACCCACCTGCCGACCGGCATCGTGGTGACGAGCTCGGAGAAGTCGCAGCACCAGAACCGGGCGCGGGCGATGCAGGTGCTGCGCGCGCGGCTCTACGACCTCGAGCGGCAGAAGCTCGACGCGGCGCGGGCCGCGGCGCGCAAGGGGCAGGTCGGCTCCGGCGACCGCTCCGAGCGGATCCGCACCTACAACTTCCCGCAAGGCCGGCTGACCGACCACCGCATCGGGCTCACGCTCTACAAGCTCGACCAGGTGATGCAGGGCGACCTCGACGAGGTGATCGCGGCGCTCGCCACCGCCGACCAGGCGGCGCGGCTGGCCGAGCTCGATCCGTGACCGCAACGGTGCAGGCGGCGCTGGCCGAGGCGACAGCCCGGCTCGGGGGGCTCGGCATCGCCGAGCCGGCGCGCGACGCCCGCCGGCTGATGGCCGAGGCGCTGGGGCTCGCGCCCGACCGGCTGACG
>JBDHSS010000298.1:0-4088 GCA_039808205.1 Paracoccaceae bacterium
CCGGTCGCCGGGGTCGCTGCGCTGGTAGGCCCGCGGCAACGGCGCGAGCGCGTCGCGCTCGTGGAAGCGCGCGACCGGCTGGCCGCCGGCCTCGATGCCGCGGGCGATGAGCTCGAGCTCGGGCGCGACCGCCTCCCAGTCGTCGAGCGCCGCCTGCAACGTCGGCGCGAGGTGGCGGGCATCGGAGCAGAGCGTCAGGTCGCGCGACACGACGACGAGCCGGCCGTCGCGCGAGCGATCGCCGAGCGAGGCGAGCTTCATCGCGCCGCCCTCGCGCCGAGTGGACGCCGCAGCGCGCGCGGAGGATAGTCCGCCGCGAAGCGGACGGAGACGCGGCGATGACGATGCGACGGGCCCTGCCCTATCTCCTGACCGCGCTCGTCGTGGTGGCGGCCGCGGCCACGCTCCTCGCCATGGGCCGGGTGCCGATCTGCACCTGCGGCACCGTCAAGCTGTGGGAGGGCGAGGTGATGAGCCCCGGCAACTCGCAGCACCTCTCCGACTGGTACACGCCTTCGCACCTGATCCACGGCTTCCTCTTCTACTGGCTGGCCTGGCTGGTCGCGCCAAAGGCGCCGCTCGGCTGGCGGCTGCTGGCGGCGACCGTGGTCGAGGCCGGGTGGGAGATCCTCGAGAACAGCCCGGTCATCATCAACCGTTACCGGGCGGTGACGATCTCGCTCGACTACTACGGGGACAGCGTCCTCAACTCGGTCTCCGACATCCTGGTGATGATCGTGGGCTTCCTGCTCGCCGCCCGGCTGCCGGTTGCCCTGACCATCGCCGTCGGCATCGGCCTTGAGATCCTCACCACGCTCGTCATCCGCGACGGCCTGGTGCTGAACGTGCTGATGCTGCTCTGGCTGATCGAGGCGGTGCGCCAGTGGCAGGGCGGCGCCTGAGGCCCGTCGCGCGTGCATGTCGATCCTCCTCGCTCGGACGGGAGCATAGCGGCTCCTTTCCGATCGGGATAGCGCGGCACTGCTGTCGAGGAAACGGCTGGCAGCGCCCGGAACGAGCGTCTAGTCTCGCGCCATGGCAACCGCGATCCTGACCCATTCCGACTGTCTGCTGCACGTGAACCCGCCCGGCCATCCCGAGCAGGTGGCCCGGCTCAGGGCCGTCGATGCCGCGCTCGAGGCGGAGGAGTTCGCCTATCTCGTGCGCGAGGAGGCGCCGCTCGCCACCGACGAGCAGCTCGACCGCGTCCATCCGCCCGCGCACCGGCAGGCGCTCGAGGCGATGACGCCGCACGAGGGCCTGGCCGCGATCGACGGCGACACCTTCGTCGGCCCCGCCACGCTGCGCGCGGCCCGGCGGGCGGCGGGCGCGGTGGTGCGCGCCGTCGACATGGTGCTGGCGGGCGAGGTCCGCAACGCCTTCTGCCTGGTGCGCCCGCCGGGCCACCACGCCGAGACGCGCACGGCCATGGGCTTCTGCTACTTCGGCAGCGTGGTGGTCGGCGCCCGCCATGCGCTCGAGGCGCACGGGCTCGAGCGGGTCGCGATCATGGATTTCGATGTGCACCACGGCAACGGCACGCAGGATCTGGTCTGGAACGACGCGCGCATCCGCTTCGCCTCGACGCACCAGATGCCGCTCTATCCCGGCACCGGCGCCGCCACCGAGAAGGGTGCGCACGACCAGATCGTCAACGTGCCACTGCCGCCCGGCGCGAGCGGGGGCGTGTTCCGCGCCGGAATGCTCGGGCGGGTGCTGCCCGCGCTCGACGCCTTCGCGCCGCAGCTCTTGCTGATCTCGGCGGGGTTCGACGCGCACGCCCGCGACCCGCTCGCCAACGTCAACCTCAGCGAGGCCGATTTCGCCTGGGCGACGGCCGAGCTCTGCGCACTGGCGGAAAGGCACTGCGAGGGCCGCGTCGTCTCGACTCTGGAGGGCGGATATGATCTGAGCGCGCTCGCCGCGTCGGTCGCGGCGCACGTGCGGGTGCTGATGGAACGCGGACATGGCTGAGGATGCGGCGGCGCCGGTCGCCGGAATGAGCTTCGAGGCGGCGCTGGCCGAGCTCGAGCAGGTGGTGGCGCGGCTCGAGGGCGGGCAGGTGGCACTCGAGGAATCGATCGCGCTCTACGCGCGCGGCGCCGAGCTGCGCGCGCACTGCGAGGAGCGGCTGAAGGCGGCCGAGGCGCGGGTGGCCGAGATCGCGCAAGGTGCCGACGGCAGCTTGCGCGCGCGCACCGTCGACATCTCCTGAGCCGGGCGCCGACGCTTCGCGATGGATGCCGAGACCCTGGAATTCCACGCGGTGCTGAGCGACGCCGCCACCCGCGCCGAGGCCGCGCTCGACGGCTTCCTGCCGCCCGGCGACACCACGCTCGGCGCGGCGATGCGGCACGCGGCACTCGTCGGCGGCAAGCGGCTGCGGGCGTTCCTGGCGCTGGAAGCGGCCGCGCTCTTCCGGGTGCCGGCGGCGCAGGCGCTGCGCACGGCCGCTGCGGTCGAGTGCGTCCACGCCTACAGCCTCGTGCACGACGATCTGCCGTGCATGGACGACGACGACCTGCGCCGCGGCCAGCCGACGGTGCATGTGAAGTGGGACGAGGCGACGGCGGTGCTGGCGGGCGACGCGCTGCAGACGCTCGCCTTCGAGATCCTCGCCGCCCCGCAGAGCGGCATCGAGCCGCGGGCGCAGCTGCGGCTCGTCCAGCGGCTGGCGCAGGCGGCGGGGGCGATGGGCATGGCCGGCGGCCAGGCGCTCGACATCGCCGCGGAGACTGCCGCGGCGCCGCTCGATCTCGTGGCGGTCGGCGACCTGCAGGCGCTGAAGACCGGGGCGCTCTTCGTCTGGGCGGCGGAGTCGGGAGCGATCCTGGCGCGGCAGGACGTGGAGCCCTTGCGCCGCTACGCCGCCGCACTCGGGCGCGCGTTCCAGATCGGCGACGACCTCATCGACGTCGAGGGCGACCCGGAGGCGGCGGGCAAGCGGCTGCGCAAGGACGAGGGGCGCGGCAAGGCGACGTTCGTGTCGCTGCTCGGCGTCGACGGGGCCCGGCAGCAGGCGCGTGACCTCGTCGACGAGGCGTGCGACAGTCTTTCGCCCTACGGCTCGGCCGCGCGCAACCTTCGCCTGGCGGCGCGGTTCGCCCTGGTGCGGGGGAGCTGAAGCGCATGGGGGACGAGGCGATGACCGACACCATGACCGACCGGCCGAAGACGCCGCTTCTCGACCGGGTGCGGGTGCCGGCGGACCTCAAGGGGCTGTCGATCCCCGAGCTGCGCCAGCTCGCCGACGAGCTGCGCGCCGAGACGATCTCGGCGGTCAGCGTGACCGGGGGCCATCTCGGCGCCGGGCTCGGCGTCGTCGAGCTGACGGTGGCGATCCACGCGGTCTTCAACGCGCCGCGCGACAAGCTGATCTGGGACGTCGGGCACCAGTGCTATCCGCACAAGATCCTGACCGGGCGTCGCGACCGGATCCGCACGCTGCGCGCCGGCGGCGGGCTTTCGGGGTTCACCAAGCGCGACGAGAGCGCCTACGACCCCTTCGGCGCCGCGCATTCCTCGACCTCAATCTCGGCCGGCCTCGGCTTTGCGGTGGCGCGCGACCTCGGCGCGCCCGACATCGGCGACGTCGTCTGCGTGATCGGCGACGGGGCGATGTCGGCGGGCATGGCCTACGAGGCGATGAACAACGCCGGCCACATGAAGGAGCGGCTGTTCGTCGTCCTCAACGACAACGAGATGTCGATCGCGCCGCCGGTCGGCGCCATGTCGAAGTACCTGTCGCGGCTCTACACCGGCGAGCCGTTCCAGGATCTGCGGGCCGCGGCGAAGGGCGCGGTCCGGCTGCTGCCGGGGCCGTTGCAGGAAGGCGCGCGGCGGGCGCGCGAGCTCGTCAAGGGCATGACGATCGGCGGCACGCTGTTCGAGGAACTCGGCTTCTCCTACGTCGGGCCGATCGACGGGCACGACATGGAGAGCCTCGTCGGTGTGCTGCGCGCGGTCAAGGCGCGCGGCGAGGGGCCGGTGCTGATCCATGCGCTGACCCGGAAGGGCAAGGGCTATCCGCCGGCCGAGGCGTCGGCCGACAAGTACCACGGCGTCGCCAAGTTCGACGTGATGACCGG
>JBDHSS010000299.1:0-4086 GCA_039808205.1 Paracoccaceae bacterium
CCCCGGCCTCACCCGGTCGAGGACGGTCGGCTGGTAATAGAACCCGGGGCCGTCGACCGGGGCGCCGCCGAGCTTCAGCTCCGCACCCTCGGCAACGGAGCGCTGCACCTGGTCGTGCAGGGTGTCGCGCAGGTTGGCGCGGGCCATCGGGCCGATGGCGGTGTCCCGCTCCATCGGGTCGCCGATCTTCAGGGCGGCGGCCCTTTCGACGAAGAGCGCGACGAAGCGGTCGGCGACGGACTCCTCGACGATGAAGCGCTTGGCATTGACGCAGGACTGGCCGACGTTGATGTAGCGCGCCTTGACGGCGGTGTCGGCGGCCTTCTCGAGGTCGGCGTCGGCGAGGACGATGAAGGGGTCGGAGCCGCCGAGCTCCAGCACCTGCTTCTTCAGCGCGCGCCCGGCCTGCGAGGCGACGATCGAGCCGACCTCGGTCGAGCCGGTGAGGGTCACGGCGGCGATGCGCGGGTCGGCGATGAGGCCCGCGACCTTGGCGGTGTCGATGACGAGGGTGGCGGTCAGGCCCTCGGGGGCGCCGGCGGCGGCCATGATCTCCTGCACCGCGAGGGCGCATTCGGTGACGTTGGCGGCGTGCTTCAGGATCGCGCCGTTGCCGGCGGCGAGCGCCGGGGCGGCGAAGCGGAAATACTGCCAGAACGGGTAGTTCCACGGCATGATCGCGAGGACGACGCCGAGCGGCTCGAAGGCGACGAGGGTTTCCGTGGCGTTCGAGGCGAGGGGCTCGTCAGCGAGGTAGGCGGGCGCGTGCTCGGCGTAGAAGTCGCAGTTGTAGGCGCACTTCTCGATCTCGGCCTCGGCCTCGGCGATCGGCTTGCCCATCTCGCGCACGATCATCGCGGCGAGCCGCGGCTTGTCGGCGCGGAGCGCCGCGGCCATGCGGGTCAGGAGCGTCACCCGCTCGGCGACCGGCCGGCGCGCCCAGACGCGCTGCGCGGCGACGGCGGCGTCGAGCGCGGCATCGACGAAGGCGTCGTCGTGCAGCGGGTAGCTGCCGATCGGCTGGCCGGTCGTCGGGTTGACCGCGGTGATGGAGGGCGGCGCGATGGTGGTCGTGGTCATGACGGGGCTCCTGTGAGGGCGGGGGCGGCGAGCCGGCGCTTCCAGTCGGGCAGGAAGCCGACGGTCTCGGGCGTCGGGCGGGTGGGCAGGTACTCGAAGCCGACGGCGCCCGCGTAGCCGGCGGCGCGGAGGGCGGAGAGGACGGCGGGGAAGTCGATCGCGCCGGAGCCAGGCTCGTGGCGGCCGGGATGATCGGCGATGTGGACGTGGCCGATGCGGGCGGCGTTCCCGGCGATCCAGGCCGCCGGGTCGAGGCCGAGGACGGTGGCGTGGTAGGTGTCGAGAAGCAGCGACAGGCGGCTCGAGAAGGCGTCCTGCAGCGCGATCGCTTCGGAAAGCGTCCCCATGGTATAGCCGGGAATGGTGATCGCCTCGACCAGCGGGCGGACGCCAGTACCGGCGCAGCGGTCGAGCGCCCAGGCGATGTTGTCGCGATAGGTCGCCTGCGCCGCCGCCGGGTCGCCGGCCGGCACGCCCGCCATCGGGTGGACGAACGGGCAGCCGATCGCGGCGGCATAGTCGAGGGCTCGGGCGAAGCCGTCGCGGAAGGCGACGCGACGGCCGGCGAGGGCGGCGAGGCCCTTCTCGCCGGGCTCGCCCATGCCGCTCGTCACCTGCGCGAAGCCGAGGCCGAGGTCGGCGAGGCGGGCGCGCATCTCGGCCGCGGGGATCGCCCATGGCTCGGGATGCTCGACAGCGGTGAAGCCGTCGCGCGCCGCCGCCGCCAGCCGCTCCGGGAGCGGCAGCTCGGTGTAGAGATAGCCGATGTGGGCGGAAAGCCGGGTCATCACGCGGCCATCGGCTCGGGCCGGCCCTCGGGGAAGGCGACGCCGACGCTGGCGCCTTCTTCCGTCAGGTCGCGGACGACGTTCGCCGTGACCGGAATGCCCTCACGGCGGCGCTGGTCCTCGCGCCGCTGCTCGGGCTCGCCGGGCATCATGATCTCCTCGACGCCGGCGGCGCGGGGCAGCGCCTTGATCCGCTCGTAGAAGGTGTCCATCCGCGCCTCGAAGTCGGTCAGCGACAGGAAGAGGTCGGGGCGGATGGCGAAGAACAGGTGGCCGACGTTCTGCGGCTCGGAATGGTCGAAGTAGAGGCTCTTCACGTCGCCGCCGAAGTTGGCGCCGGTGAGGACGCCGGACATCAGGTCCATCAGCGTGCCGAGGACCGAGCCCTTGACCCCGCCGAAGGGCAGGCAGACGCCCTCGAAGGCCTTGGCGGCGTCGGTGGTCGGATTGCCGTCGACGTCGAGGGCGAGTCCTTCGGCGATCGGGTCGCCCTTCATCGCGGCGAGGCGGATCTTGCCGCGCGCGATCACGGTCATCGCCATGTCCATGACGTAGGGCGCATGGCGGCCGCCGGGGATGCCGGCGGCGATCGGGCTCGCGCCGAGGAAGGTGGTGCGGCCGCCCCACATCGGGATCGCCGGCGACGAGTTGGTGAAGATGAGCGAGATGAAGCCGCGCTCGATCGCGCGGAGCGCGTAGCAGGCGCCCATCCCGAAGTGGGTCGAGCGATGCACGCCGGCGAGGCCGATGCCCATCTCGCCGGCGAGGTCGCAGGCGGCGTTCATCGCCATGTCGGAGGCGACGAAGCCCATGCCGTTGTCGCCGTCGACATGTGCGACGGCGCCGGCGACCTTCGTCACCTTCACCTCGGGCCGGGGGTTCACCAGGCCGTGGCGCAGGCGGTTCAGGTACATCGGGATCCGGCTGACGCCGTGGCTGTCGACGCCGCGGAGGTTTGCCTTGACGAGGTCGCCGGCGATCAGGGCGGCGTCGGTCTCGGACATGCCGGCGGAGAGGAACATGGCCTTGGCGTAGGCGGTCAGGGCCTCGGGGGTGAAGTAGAGCGTGTCGGGCATGGCTTCCTCCGTCAGGCGTCGGGCTGGGCCGCCTCGTCCTTGCGGGCCGCGTGGCGGCGCAGGACGAGGGGCAGGATGACGAGCAGGCAGGCGATGGTGAGGAGCGCCAGCGAGATCGGGTGGGTGACGAAGACGCTGGGGTCGCCCTGGCTGATGGTCAGCGCCCGGCGGAACTGCTGCTCGGCGAGAGGCCCGAGGATCAGGCCGACGATGCAGGGCGCGACCGGCACCCCGAAGCAGCGCATCCCGAAGCCGATGATGCCGATGATCCAGAGCATCCAGACGTCGACGATGTTGTTGTTGAGCGTGTAGGCGCCCATCGTCGCGAAGAGCAGGATGCCGGCGTAGAGCCAGGGCCGCGGCACGGCCAGGATCCTCACCCAGACGCCGGCGAGCGGCAGGTTCAGGATCAGAAGCATGACGTTGCCGATGTAGAGGCTGGCGATCAGGCCCCACACGAGGTCCGGCTGGCTGGCGAAGAGGGTCGGCCCTGGTTGCAGGCCGTATTGCTGGAAGGCGGCGAGCATGATCGCGGCGGTCGCGGAGGTCGGCAGGCCGAGGGCGAGGAGCGGCGCCAGCACGCCGGCGGCGGAGGCGTTGTTGGCCGCCTCGGGCCCGGCGACGGCCTCGATGGCGCCGTGGCCGAATTCCTCCGGGTTCTTCGCGAGCTTCTTCTCGACGAGGTAGGAGAGGAAGGTCGGGATCTCCGAGCCGCCGGCCGGCAGCGCGCCGATCGGGAAGCCGAGGAGGGTGCCGCGCAGCCACGGCTTCCAGGAGCGCGACCAGTCCTCGCGGCTCATCCACTTCGAGCCCTTGAGCGCGTACATCTCTTCCGGCTCGTAGCGGTGCCGGGCGAGGGTGAAGAGCGTCTCGCCGACCGCGAAGAGGCCGACCGCGACCACGACGACGTCGATGCCGTCGAGGAGCTCCGGGATGCCGAGAGTGAAGCGTGCCTGGCCGGTCTGCAGGTCGATGCCGACGAGACCGAGCGTGAGGCCGAAGAACAGGCTGGCGAGGCCGAGGGCGAGCGAGTTGCCGAGGACGGCGGTCACGGTGGTGAGCGCCAGCACCATCAGCGCGAAGTAGTCGGCCGGGCCGAAGAGCAGCGCGAGGTTCACCATAAGCGGCGCGACGAAGGTGAG
>JBDHSS010000300.1:0-4067 GCA_039808205.1 Paracoccaceae bacterium
CAGCTGAAGCTCGCGAAGCTGCCGCGCAACTCGTCGGCGACGCGGCTGCACAACCGCTGCGAGGTGACGGGCCGTCCGCGCGCCTATTACCGCAAGCTCCGGATGTCGCGCATCGCGCTGCGCGACCTGGCCTCGAAGGGCCAGATCCCGGGCATGGTCAAGTCGTCCTGGTAAGGGGAGGTCGGAGATGTCTGTGAACGATCCCCTGGGCGACATGCTGACCCGCATCCGCAACGCCTCGATGCGCGGCAAGTCGACGGTCCGCACGCCCGCCTCGAAGATCCGCGCCTGGGTCCTCGACGTGCTGAAGGCCGAGGGCTACATCCGCGGCTACGAGGCGGTGAAGGCCGAGAACGGCATGCCCGAGCTCGAGATCTCGCTCAAGTACTTCGACGGCCGCCCGGTCATCCGCGAGCTGCGCCGGGTCTCGACCCCCGGCCGCCGGGTGTATTCCGGCGTGAAGGAGATCCCGCAGGTCCGCCAGGGCCTCGGCGTCGCCATCGTCTCGACGCCCAAGGGCATCATGTCCGACGCGCAGGCCCGCACCGCCAATGTCGGCGGCGAGGTCCTGTGCACCGTGTTCTGAGGAGGAAGCCATGTCTCGCATCGGAAAGAGGCCGGTCGAGCTGCCGAGCGGCGTGACCGCCTCCCTCTCGGGACAGACGATCGAGGTGAAGGGGCCGAAAGGCACCCGCTCGTTCACCGCGACCGACGACGTGACGCTCGCGATCGAGGACGGCGCGGTCAGCGTGAAGCCGCGTGGCCTGTCCAAGCGCGCGCGCCAGCAGTGGGGCATGTCGCGCACCCAGGTGGCGAACCTCGTCACCGGCGTGACGACGGGCTTCAAGAAGGAGATGGAGATCACCGGCGTCGGCTATCGTGCCGCGGCGCAGGGCAAGGTCCTGAAGCTGTCGCTCGGCTACAGCCACGACGTCGACTTCGCGATCCCGGAGGGGGTCACGGTGGCGACGCCGAAGCCGACCGAGATCGTCGTCGAGGGCATCGACCAGCAGGTCGTCGGCCAGGTCGCGGCCAACATCCGCGAATGGCGCAAGCCCGAGCCGTACAAGGGCAAGGGCATCCGGTACAAGGACGAGTTCATCTTCCGCAAGGAAGGGAAGAAGAAGTAGGGGCGCGGGGAAATGGCGAACAGCAAGCGTGACCTGTTCCAGAAGCGCCGTCAGCGCGTCCGGAACCAGCTCCGGAAGGTGGCGGGCGATCGCCCGCGCCTGTCCGTGCATCGGTCCTCGAAGAACATTTCCGTCCAGCTGATCGACGACGCCCAGGGCCGCACCCTGGCCGCCGCCTCGACGCTGGAGAAGGATCTGGGGCTCAAGGGCAAGAACAACAAGGAGGCCGCGGCCCGCATCGGCACCGAGATCGCCGCGCGCGCCAAGGCGGCGGGCGTCGAGGAGGTGTGCTTCGACCGCGGCGGGTTCCTGTTTCACGGCAAGGTCAAGGCGCTCGCCGATGCCGCCCGTGAAGCCGGCCTGAAGTTCTGAGGAGACGGGAATGGCAAGGGAAGAAGGACGTCGGGACCGCCGCGACCGCGACGAGACGCCGGAGTTCGCCGACCGTCTCGTGGCGATCAACCGGGTGTCGAAGACGGTGAAGGGCGGCAAGCGCTTCGGCTTCGCAGCACTCGTCGTCGTCGGCGACCAGAAGGGCCGCGTCGGCTACGGCAAGGGCAAGGCCCGCGAGGTGCCCGAGGCGATCCGCAAGGCGACCGAGCAGGCCAAGCGGCAGATGATCCGCGTGCCGCTGCGCGAGGGCCGCACGCTGCACCACGACACCAACGGCCGCCACGGTGCGGGCAAGGTGGTGATGCGCTCCGCCCCCGCGGGCACCGGCATCATCGCCGGCGGCCCGATGCGCGCGGTTTTCGAGATGCTCGGCGTGCACGACGTGGTGGCGAAGTCGCTGGGGTCGCAGAACCCCTACAACATGATCCGCGCCACCATCGAGGGCCTGCAGCGGGAGACGAGCCCGCGCATGGTCGCGCAGCGCCGCGGCAAGAAGGTGGCCGACATCCTGCCGAAGGCGCCCGACGCCCCGGCGGATGCAGCGCCTGTGGAGGCCTGATCCCATGGCGAAGACCATCGTGGTGAAGCAGATCGGCTCGCCGATCCGCCGCCCGGCCGTCCAGCGCGCGACGCTGATCGGCCTCGGCCTCAACAAGATGCACCGCACCCGCGAGCTGCCCGACACGCCGTCGATCCGCGGCATGGTCGCAGCGATCCCGCACCTTGCCGTCATCGTCGAGGAGCGCGGCTGAGGCCGCGAGCCGCCATGATTTGTTGAGAGCGCGCCAATATTCTTGGCGCGCTCATTTGTTGAGCGTTCGCAGGATTTCCATCGCGAATGGGCTTCGCCGCATCTGTTCGAAGCTCCCGGGGCGAAGACTCATATCATTTGGCTTGGCTCGGACACGCCTCGTCGCGTCGCGTCGCGGGAGGAGGGCAGAGGCTGGACGTCGTCACGGACCAACAGGAAGAAGAATGGCTGACGCCAGCTCTGAATGTGCATCAATCCCAGGATACGCCCGTCGTCGATATGCCGGAAGTAATCGACGATGGGCTTCCGGTCATAGACCATAGCCGCGCTGTCCCGCCCGCGGAACTCGATCATCCGTAATACGGCTGCCGAACGCCGCGTACGAAGAAGCGGCGCGATGGTTGAGAAGGCGAAGCGAAGCAACCTGCTGCGCGCCAGGCTTGGCGCACGGAGAGCGAGTGTCGCCGGCATCAAGCCGGGATCGAGTGCGTTCAACCGGCCCCAGGCGCTCCGGAACAACAACGGGTGCACGCGGTCGAGGCTCTCGAACGCCTTGCCGTACCACCCGAGCTTCTCAAGCAGTCCGTCCAGCGGATGGCCAGTCGCGAGGCTCATCCCCCGCCACCGCCCGATCATCGCCTCTGGTTGCACGCCCCCCAGCGCATCGAAGCGAGCGAGCGCTTCGATGCTGGAGAGCTGACCAGCGCGCCAGTCGGAGAGCCACAGTGGCTCGGCGACAGCGGAACAGTCCGGATGGGCTCCCGCCTCCATCTCCTCCCGCCGCTCGTTGTGCCGGACCAAGGCCGTCAGACGCCGAGCTTGACAGGCTCGGCGGAAGCTCGGTCGGCCCGCGCGTGGAAGACGAAGCCGAGGAAGTTCAGCAGCACCTGAGCCGCCAGGATCGCCGTCGAGCCGGAGTGGTCGTGGTCGGGGGTCACCTCGACGAGATCGATCCCCATCACCTCGTGCCGTTTCGCCAGCGCCTGCAGCATCTCGAGGACCTCGTAGTAGAGGAAGCCGCCGTGGCTCGGAGTGCCGGTGCCGGGCGCGATCGACGGGCAGAAGCCATCGATGTCGAGGGTCACACAGACCCGCGCCCCTGACGGAATGCGGGCGATCACGCCCTCCGCCCCGAGCTTCTGCATCTGCCGGACGGACAGGACATCGGAGCCCATCGCGCGGGGGGGCGGGCCGTGGCTGGCGCGCTCCGGGGCGGCTCGGGGGCATCCAGCCGGGCGCGCAGGGCCTCCATCGCCGGGACCGGTGGCGAGCCCCGGCGTAGGGCGTCGTCGTATGTCTCGAAGTGACCGCCGATGCTGAACCGGAGCTGTTCCGCGACCTCCTCGGCCTCTGGGCGCCCGGTCCATCCGAAGGCATCGGGGAACGCGGGATCGCCGCGCCGGTTCGGCAGGCCGGCGAGCCCCCCGGCGCGCCTCCGCGTCGATCGCCACTTCCGCCTCCGCGCGGGCCTGTGCCAGCATCCCGTCGGGCAGGCTCGCGGGGGCCCGGATTGCCAGCCGCAGCAAGGCCTTCATCTCCTCGACCGACAGCGCCATCCCAACCCCGGCATCGAACAGGACGCCCACGCGCGCGGCGCGCCGGGCGGCTTCGACCCGGCAGCGCGTCCGCAGGGCGACGACCACATGCTGGCGCGTGTGTAGCCCCTGCCGGGCTAGAGCGGAACCCGAGCTGGTGGAATCTCAGGGGATTCCCCCTGGGCTCGGGTTCTGATTCAAGCTGTCTGCCGGAGGGAGGCCGGCAGGCATGTCGAAAGCACTTTCTGTCGACCTTCG
>JBDHSS010000301.1:0-4047 GCA_039808205.1 Paracoccaceae bacterium
CTGGTCGATCGCGCAGACCATGCGCAGCGACGTGGCGAGCTTCAAGCAGGTTTCCGACAGCCTCAACGCCTCGATCGCGGCGGTCGGCACCGGCGTCGACGCCGCCGAGCAGATCTCCAACCTCCTCACGCAGATGAAGTCGAAGGTCACGGCCTCGATGGCCGCGGGTGCCGACACCGGCGCGATCCAGGCCGACATCAACGCGCTGACCGCGCAGATGCAGAGCATCGTCGACGCGGCCTCGATCAACGGCCTGAACTTCGTCGGCTCCGCCGCCGGCGTCGACGTGCTGTCGTCGCTCACCCGCGACTCCGCCGGTGCGCAGTCGGCCGCGTTCATCAACGTCGCCGGGTTCGATCTGTCCACGGGTACCGCGGGCACGGCGCGCGCCGCCTTCACCGCGACGGGTGCCACCCCGGCCGCTGGTGGCGATCTCGTCGCCTTCTCGGTCGACGCGGCCGATGCCAGCACCTACGCGATCCAGCTCGACACGACCAACGTGCTGGCCGGCGACAAGATCTCGATCAGTGTCGGCGACAAGGCGATGACCTACACCGTCACCGCGGAGGACATGGCGGCGACCACGCCGGCGGACGTGATCGCGGTCAAGCTCAAGGCGTCGGTCGACGCGATGGGCGTCACCGGCTTCTCGCTGGACTACGACTCGGGCACGCCGGGCGAGCTCCTCGTCAAGAACGACGGCACCGGCGCGGTCGATCGCAACGTCGCCTTCTCGATTACGGCGGCGAACGCCGGCGGCCTGAGCTCGCTGACCAACATCGCCGTGGGCACGGCCGCCGGCCGCACCGCGGCGCTGGCCGCGGTCTCGACCGCCGCCGACAGCGTCAACGACGCCGCCGCGTCGCTCGGCTCGGCGCAGAACCGGCTGGAGGCGCAGGCCAGCTTCATCTCGAAGCTGACCGACAACTTCACCACCAGCATCGGTGCGATGGTCGACGCCGACATGGAGGAGGCCTCGGCGCGGCTGACCGCGCTGCAGACCCAGCAGCAGCTCGGCATCCAGTCGCTGTCGATCGCCAACCAGACGCCGCAGACGATCCTCTCGCTGTTCCGGTGATCTGAGACGGAGCGGGGCGGGCCACGCGGCCCGCCCCGACCCCCGACCCCTGCCGCCGGCTCGGCCTCGTGCCGGCAACGAGAGGACGAGACATGACCCCCAATTCCCACGCTCGCGCCGCCTACGGCACGCCCGTCACCACCCGGACCGCGCGCGACGTCGAATATTCCGCCTTCGCCCGCGTCACCCGTCGCCTGCGTGACGCGACCGCGACCGGGCGCGACGACTTTCCCGCGCTCTGCCAGGCGATCCTCGACAACTCCAAGCTCTGGGGGATGCTCGAGGACGACCTGATGGACGACCGCAACCGGCTGCCCGCGACGCTCCGCGCACAGCTCGTGTCGCTCTCCGGCTTCGTGCGCCGGCACGGCATGGCGGTGATCGGCCGCCGCGCGACCGCCGAGGCGCTCATCGACATCAACACCGCGATCATGAAGGGGCTGCGGGGAGAGGCGGAGATTGCGGCATGAGCGGGCTGGTCTTGAAGCTCGGGCCGCATGAGCGGGTGCTCATCAACGGCGTCGTCATGGAGAACGGCGACCGGCGCGCTCGGCTGAACGTGCTGACGCCGGACGCGAACGTGCTGCGCCTGCGCGATGCGATCCACCCCGACGAGGCGACGACGCCGGTGAAGCGCGTGTGCTACGTTGCCCAGCTCGTGCTCGCCGGCGAGGCCGATCCCGAGGAGGGGGCGCGGCAGCTCCTGCGCGGCATCGAGCAGCTCAGCCAGGTGTTCCAGGACGCCGACAGCCGCGCGGCGCTCGACGCCGCGACCGAGGCGACGAAGGTGCGGCGGTTCTATCAGGCGATGCGGGCGCTGCGCGGGCTCCTGCCGCGCGAGGCGCGGCTGCTCGGCATCCGGGCGGACTGACGCGAGGAGGGCGGCGCGATGAGCTACACCCCGGTCGTGCCCCTGGCCGGCATCGCCGGCTGGCGGTTCCTGCAGCGGACCGAGGCGGCGCAGAAGGCGGCGTTCGACGCAAGCGCCGAGGTGCAGCACGACCTTGCCTATTTCACCGAGAAGATCGGCGGCATCACCTCGGCGGCGGATCTCGTCGCCGACCGGCGGCTGCTCAAGGTGACGCTGGGCGCGTTCGGGCTCGGCGACAAGATCGACGCCAAGGCCTTCATCCGCAAGGCGCTCGAGGAGGGCACCGAGGCCGACGACGCCTTCGCGAACCGGCTGTCGGACACAACCTATGCCGAGATGGCGCGGGCGTTCGGCTTCGGCAACGCGACGGGCGCGCGCACGGCCGACCGGGGCTTTTCCGCGAAGATCACCGAGGCCTACAAGACCAACGCCTTCCAGCAGGCAGTGGGCGCGGTCAGCGACACCATGCGGCTGGCGATGAACTTCCGCGACGAGATCGCGGGCCTCGCCGCGGGCAAGGGCAAGAGCTGGTACGCGGTGCTCGGCTCGAAGCCGCTGCGCGCCGTGTTCGAGGGGGCCTATGGCCTGCCGAAGTCGTTCGTCAACATCGACATCGACAAGCAGCGCGACATCCTGGCGCAGAAGACGGCGCAGCTCTTCGGCGGCGACAGCCTGGCCGCGTTCCAGGACGCGGGCGCGGTCGAGAAGGTGCTGAACCGGTTTCTGGCGCGGGCGCAGCTCGAGGCCGGACCGCCGGCCACCGCGCCCGGCGTGGCGGCGCTCAGCCTCCTGCAGAGCGCGACGGGCTCGGGGTCGCAGGGCATGCTGAACTTGCTGCAATCGCTCGGCTGAGGTCGCCGCCTGCGGGCGGCGGCTCATAGCCAATCCGGCTGAACCCTTTGGATGAGATAGACCCCCGAACCTGCAAAAGCGAGGCACTGCTTCGCGAAGGTTCGTCGGCTGGAGCGCGGGACGCGCGGAAGCCGAGGGGCGTGCAACTGCACCCGACGCTGCTAATCCGCGGGCGCCTGCCTGGCGGGCGCGTCTATCGCGCCTGCCGGGGGCAGGCAGGCGCGCGCGGATTTGTGTACCCCAAATCCGCGAAGGGAATGCGGCACCGTCGTGCCCGCTGCCTTGACCCGAAGCGATCACCCGCGGCGGCTCAGGCGCCGAGGACCTCGGCGAGGCGGGCGAAGCTCGCGGCGACGCCGCCGGGCGCGCGCTCGGTGAAGAAGGCGTCGAGCTTCGGCCAGATGCGGATCGCCTCGTCGACCGCGGGGTCGCTGCCGGGAGCGTAGAGCCCGGTCTGGATCATCAGCGAGGCGTTCTCGTAGGCGGTCAGCACGCGGCGCGTGCGGGCGATCGCCGCGTTCTCGGCCTCCGAGGCGATGCCTGGCAGGCTGCGCGAGACGCTGCGGCGGACATCGACGGCAGGAAAGCGGCCGCGCTCGGCGATGGTCCGGTCGAGCACGACGTGGCCGTCGAGGACGCCGCGGGTGATGTCGGCGATCGGCTCGTCCATGTCGGAGGCGGCGACGAGCACGGAGAAGATCGCGGTGATGTCGCCCTTGCCGAAGGCACCGGGCCCGGCGCGCTCGCAGAGGGCGGCGATCAGGTTGGCGACCGACGGCGGGAAGCCGCGCAAGCTCGCCGCCTCGCCCGCGGTCAGCGCGATCTCGCGGTGCGCCTCGGCGAAGCGCGTGAGCGAATCGATCAGGAGCAGCACGTGGCGGCCCTGGTCGCGGAAGACCTCGGCGATCGCCATCGCCATCCAGGCGGCACGGCGCTTGATGAGCGGCGCCTGGTCCGAGGTGGCGGCGACGACGACGGCGCGCGCCATGCCGGCGGGGCCAAGCACGTTGTCGACGAAGTCGCGCAGCTCCCGCCCGCGCTCGCCGATGAGCGCGAAGACGACGATGTCGGCCTCGATGCCGCGGGCGAGGTCACCGAGGAGCGACGACTTGCCGACGCCCGAGCCCGCGAAGACGCCGATGCGCTGGCCGCGGGCGAGCGGCAGCACGGTGTCGAAGACCGCGAGGCCGATGGCGAGGCGGGCGCCGAGGCCCTTGCGGGTCGCGGGCGCCGGCGGGCTGCGGCG
>JBDHSS010000302.1:0-4047 GCA_039808205.1 Paracoccaceae bacterium
ATCTCGGTGCGCATCGAGACGCGGAGCTTGGCGTCGAGGTTCGAGAGCGGCTCGTCGAACAGGAACACCTGCGGGTTCCTCACGATGGCGCGGCCCATGGCGACACGCTGGCGCTGGCCGCCCGAGAGCTGGCGCGGATAGCGGTCGAGAAGCGCGGAGAGCCCCAGGATCTCGGCCGCGGGCTTCACCTTGGCGGCGATCGCGGCCTTCGACGCGCCCTTGAGCGTCAGCGAGAACGCCATGTTGTCGGCGACGCTCAGGTGCGGATAGAGCGCGTAGTTCTGGAACACCATGGCGATGTCCCGGTCCTTCGGCGGCAGTTCGTTCACCACCTCGTCGCCGATGCGGATCTCGCCCGAGGTGACGTGCTCGAGCCCGGCGAGCATCCGGAGGAGCGTCGACTTGCCACAGCCCGACGGCCCGACCAGCACCGCGAACTCGCCGTCCTCGATGTCGATGGAGACACCGTGAAGGATTTCCACCGCGCCGAAGGACTTGCGCAGGTTGCTGATCGTCACCGAAGCCATTGGCCTGCGGCCCCTCCCTGGTCTGTCGTTCTCGTTTTGCCCGAACGATAGAGGGCGGGGACGCCCCCTGCAATCACCAAGCGACGGCGCGCGGCAGGAGGCGACCGCCCGCGCCAAACGGAAGAGGCCGGGCTTCCGCCCGGCCTCCGTCCCTCACCCCCTCGCGTGCGTCGGCGGCGTCAGGCGCCGTAGACGCTGTCGTAGGCCACCTGCCGGATCGAGAAGCGCGACAGGCCGAGGTCGCGCAGCTCGCGGTCCGAGAGCGCCTCGAGCTCGCCGAGCGTCCGGCGATAGAGGCGGTAGTCGGCGATGGCGTGGCCGAGCCGGGCGAAGAAGCCGTCGTGGGCGTGGCCGTGGCCGAAGTCGATGCTGATGACGTTTGCCATGATGATGTCCTTCCGTATGTCCCTGGCGCCTCCGGGCGCCCTTGCGTGCGTGTGCGTCAGCGGCCGTAGACGGCGCGATGCGCGACCGAGCGGAGTGCGCCGCGCCCGAGGCCGAGGTCGCTGAGCTGGCCGTCCGTCAGGGCCTCCAGCTCGCTGAGCGTGGTCCGGTAGGCCCGGAAATCTTCCCAGGCCCGAGTGATCCTGCCGAGAAGCCCGTTGGCTCGCCCGGCGCCGGCAGCGGTGAAACCGGAGCCGGTCTTGGCGGTGCTCGATGCCGTCATGTCCGTTTCCTTTCGTTTGCGTTCGGAATTGAGCGTTTCCGTTTCTTGTTGCACTGCAATATAGGCACCTGGGGAGCCGGAGCAAGCCGCATCGCGGAAAGGCTGCCATGCTTGGCACGCATGACTGTTAACGGATTGTTCATAATTGGAAATAATCGCAATTCCGCCTGACGTAGCACGCGTGCGGCCGATGTCCAGGGCCGCGATTGCCGCAGCGCAAAAGCGAAAATCGCAGACGCCGGGAACCTGCGGGCGCCGGCCTGCCCTTGCCACCGGCGGGCGGCTGGACGAAGTAAGGGAGCGGCGCGCGGGCCGCGCGTCCGAACTCCGAAAGGCAGGCCGATGACCGTGACCCGAGACGACGTGCTGGCCGCGCTCCGGCGGGTGCCGATGCCGGGCACGCCGGGCAGCGTCGTCGACGCCGACATCGTCCGCGCCATCGCCGTTGATGGCGACCGCGTGCGCTTCCTCCTCGAGGTCGACCCGGCCGTCGGCGCCCGCCTCGAGCCGACCCGCGCCGCCGCCGAGGCCGCGGTCGCGGCGCTGCCGGGGGTCCAGGCCGTCTCGGTGCTCCTGACCGCGCATGGGCCGGCGCCGAAGCCGCCGACGCCGGACCTCAAGATCGGCCGTCATCCGACGCCGCAGGCGGGCCCGGCGCCGGTGCCCGGCGTGCGGCGGATCATCGCGGTCGCTTCGGGCAAGGGCGGCGTCGGCAAGTCGACGCTCGCCGCCAACCTCGCGGTGGCGCTGGCGCAGGCGGGCAAGCGCACCGGCCTTCTCGACGCCGACATCTACGGGCCAAGCCAGCCGCGGATGATGGGCGTCTCCGAGCGGCCGAAGTCGCCCGACGGCAAGACCATCCTGCCCTTGCACGCGCACGGCGTCACGCTGATGTCGATCGGGCTGATGCTGAAGGAGGGCGAGGCCGTGGTCTGGCGCGGCCCGATGCTGATGGGCGCGCTGCAGCAGATGATGGGACAGGTCGCGTGGGGCGAGCTCGACGCGCTCGTCGTCGACCTGCCGCCCGGCACCGGCGACGTGCAGCTCACGCTCAGCCAGAAGTATCCGCTGACTGGCGCCATCGTCGTCTCGACGCCGCAGGACGTGGCGCTTCTCGACGTGCGCAAGGCGCTCGACATGTTCGCGAAGCTCAACGTGCCGATCCTCGGCATGGTCGAGAACATGTCGGCCTACGTCTGCCCGAACTGCGGCCACGAGGCGCACATCTTCGGCCACGGCGGCGCCCGCGCCGAGGCGGCGAAGCTCGGCATTCCGTTCCTCGGCGAGATCCCGATCGACCTCGCGATCCGCCTCGCCGGCGACAGCGGCACCCCCGTCGCCGCCGCCCACCCCGAGAGCCGCGAGGCGCACGCCTTCGCCGCCATCGCGCGCCACCTGATCGACGGCGGGGTGATCTAGGGGCCCACGATTCCGCCGCAATTCTGTGCCCGCAGGCATCGATTCGGGTCAATCGGATTGACCTTCAGCTGCGGGACGCCTATACTCCGCTTACTGATCGGACCCCAATCCGGGGGTCCAGGCCGCGTGGAGGAATGCGGCCACTCGCCGCAACCGTCACCGAAGCAAAGGCCACATGACCACATTCTCCGAACTCTCGCTGGACCCGCGGGTCCTGCAGGCCGTTTCCGAATCCGGCTACGAAACCCCCACCCCGATCCAGGCGCAGGCGATCCCGCACGCGCTCGAGGGCCGCGACATCCTCGGCATCGCCCAGACCGGCACCGGCAAGACCGGCGCCTTCGTGCTGCCGATGCTGTGCGCGCTGTCCAAGGGCCGCGCCCGCGCCCGCATGCCGCGCAGCCTCGTCCTCGCGCCGACGCGCGAGCTCGCGGCCCAGGTCGCCGAGCAATTCGAGAAATACTCCAAGCACCTGAAGCTCTCGATGGCGCTCCTCATCGGCGGGGTCAGCTTCAAGGACCAGGACAAGCTCATCGACCGCGGCGTCGACGTGCTGATCGCCACGCCGGGCCGGCTCCTCGACCACTTCGAGCGCGGCAAGCTCATGCTGACCGGCGTGCAGATCATGGTCGTCGACGAGGCTGACCGGATGCTCGACATGGGCTTCATCCCCGACATCGAGCGCATCTTCAAGCTGGTGCCGTTCACCCGACAGACGCTGTTCTTCTCGGCGACGATGGCGCCCGAGATCACCCGCATCACTGACGCCTTCCTGCACAACCCGGTGCGCGTCGAGGTCGCCCGCCAGGCGACGACGTCCGAGACCATCGACCAGTGGGTCGTGCGGCACACCCCGCGCCGGAAGGACACCGCCGACACCGAGAAGCGCGAGGTGCTGCGCCGGCTGATCCGCGCCGAAGGCGACACGCTGACCAACGGCATCATCTTCTGCAACCGCAAGCGCGACGTCGACATCGTCGCCAAGTCGCTGAAGCGCCACGGCTTCGACGCCGAGGCGATGCACGGCGACCTCGACCAGAAGCTCCGGATGGCAATCCTGCAGCGCTTCCGCGACGGCGAGCTCAAGCTCCTCATCGCTTCCGACGTGGCGGCGCGCGGCCTCGATATCCCGAGCGTCAGCCACATCTTCAACTTCGACGTGCCGATCCACTCCGAGGACTACGTGCACCGCATCGGCCGCACCGGCCGCGCCGGGCGCGAGGGCAAGTCGCTGACGCTCTGCCTGCCGGCCGACGAGAAGTATCTCGCCAAGATCGAGGAGCTGGTGAAGAAGGCGATCCCGGTGATGCCGAGTCCGATCGGCAGCGACGAGGAGTTGGCCGAGCGCCGCGCGCCGTCCGATCGCCGCCGCTCCGAGCGCAGCCGCGGCGAGCGCCGCGGTGCGGACGCCCGCGAGCCGCGTGAGCCCCGCAG
>JBDHSS010000303.1:0-4031 GCA_039808205.1 Paracoccaceae bacterium
GCCGACGAACGAGTGGTACGCGGTGGCGAAGATCGCCGGCATCAAGCTCTGCCAGGCCTACCGGCGGCAGCACGGCCGCGACTTCATCTCGGCGATGCCGACGAACCTCTACGGGCCCGGCGACAACTACGACCTGGCGAGCTCGCACGTCATTCCCGCGCTGCTGCGCAAGGCGCACGAGGCGCGGGTCGCCGGGCGGCACGACCTGCCGATCTGGGGCACCGGCTCGGCGCGGCGCGAGTTCCTGCACGTCGACGACTGCGCCGACGGGCTCGTCCACCTGATGAAGACCTACTCGGGCGAGCGCCACGTCAACCTCGGCTCGGGCAGCGACATCACCATCGCCGAGCTCGCCCGCCTCGTCATGCGCGTGGTCGGCCTCGACGGTGACATCGTCACCGACCCGTCGCAGCCCGACGGCACGCCGCGGAAGCTGATGGACGGCTCGACGCTCCGTGCGCTCGGCTGGACGCCGCGCATCCCGCTCGAGGCCGGACTCGCGCAGGTCTACGCCGAGGCGCGGCCGCTCCTCGACGCCCGCGCCGCCGCCTGACCGTACCGTCCTCGAAACGAGAGGGCCGCACGCGCGCAAGCGCCGGCGGCCCTTTGCTATCGGAAGCCGGCCAGACGGCCGTGCGCGCGATCAGGTGACCCGCACCCGCGGCCGACGCACGAGCGCGAGCGCCTTGCTCGCGGCGAGCCGGACCTCGGGGTCGAGCGGATGCCGACCGAGCCGGAGCGCGGCGAGCCAGCCGATCGCCGAGCCCACGATCGCGACCACCAGCGCCGCGATCGACGGCGACCCCGTGAGCACGAGCATCGCCGCCGGCACTGCCGACGCTCCAAGCGTGGCGAGCGCGCTCGGCCGCACCGCCTGGGCGAGCTCCAGCCAGCCGAAGGGGACGTGGCGCCGGACGAAGTGCAGCCCGACCAGCGTCTGGAACGGCGCGGTCAGAAAGGCGCTCAGCGCCACCGCCTGCAGCCCGAAGTGCGATGCGCCGATCATCACTGCCATCGACAGCGGCAGCGAGATCAGGCTCGCCGTCGCCATGTCGCGCACCCGCCCGACCGCCACCAGCACCGGGAAGGTGAGATAGGCGGGAAAGAGGCTCAGCGAGGCCAGCGCCAGGATCCGGACGAGCGGGATGGTGTCGAGCCACTGGTTGCCGAGCAGGATGCGCACGATCGGCTCGGCGAGGAGCGCGAGGCAGACGAGCGCCGGCCACTGCAGCGCGGTGATGCTGGCGATGCCGAGGAAATACGGCTCCTTCAGGTCGCCGCCCTCGCGCGCCCGCGCCGCGAGCGCCGGCAGCACCACCGGCTGCACCGCGCTGAGCAGCGCTCGGTCCGGCAGTTGGCAGAGCGACAGCGCGCGGCTGTAGAGCCCGACCGCGGCGATCGAGATGACCCGCCCGAGGATGAAGCGCGGCATGAAGTCGAAGAGGAGGCCGAGCAGCGTCACCACGCTCGTCCAGGCGCCGAACGGCAGCACGTGCCGCCATTCGGCCAGCGACGGCCGGAACACCCAGACCGCGCGCCGGAGCGCCAGCGCCCCCGCCGCGGTGACGCCGGCAGCGACGACCGAGCCCCAGACGAGGCTCGCCGCGCTGAAGCCCGCGACCGCCAGGACCACGGTCACGCCCGAGTTCGCGAACGCGGCGCCGATGCTGACCACCGCCACCTTGCCGAACTCGAGATCGCGCCGCATCAGCGACAGGAGCGGGTTGCTGATCGGCGCGGCGGCGAACCCGAGCGTGGCGATCCGGATCAGCCCGTCGAGCCGCGCATCGCCGTAGAACGCCGCCAGCGCCGGCGCGCTCGCCCACAGCAGGCCCGCGAACACCACCGACAGGAGCGCCATGACGGTGAACGCGGTGCGCGCCAGCGCCGGGGTGAGGCTCGGCGCCTGGATGATGCAGGCGCCGACGCCGAAGTCGCGAAACGCCTCGATCAGGATGACCGAGGCGCTCGCCACCATGAACAGGCCGACCTCCTCGGGCGTCAGGATGCGCGCGACGATCGCCATCGTCGCGAGGCTGAGCACGATGCCCGCGTACTTGTCGATCAGCGAGAAGGCGATGGAGCGGCGGATCACAAGAGTTCTCTCGCCATTGCTCTCGGCGCGGGCGTCTGCTTCGGCGCGTCATCCGGCCGCAGCGCGACGACCTCGTCGCGCGGATCGGCGTCGCGGGACGGACACCAGAAACGGCGCTCGCGCAGATAGTAATAGCTGGTCTTGGCCAGCGCCGCCGCCTCCTTGCCGAACGATGGCCGCGCGTCGCGCGCCTCGAGGCAGAAGTCGGCGAAGCGCGCCGTGACCGCCTCGAGCGAGTAGTTCTCGACGACGTAGCGTCGGCCGAAGCGACCGAGCTCGGCCCGCAGCCCGGCGTCGTCCCGAAGCGTCGCCAGCGCCTCCCGCAGCCGCCGGTCGCTCCGGTCGCCATCGACCCAGCCATACATTCCCGTGGCGTGGATCGCGGCTCGCGTGTCGGGCGAGAAGATCTTGGCGAAGCCGATCTCGCCGAGCAGCACCATCGGCTTCGCCATCGACATGGCCCGGAGGGCGGAGCCGCCCATGCCGAGGACGATGTCGGCGGCCGCATAGGCGGGCTTCGGATCGATGATCGAGCCGGTCAGGATGACCGCCGGACGCCCGAGATGTGCGTTGCAGTCGCGGGCGAGCGCCTCGAGCGCCGGCTTTTCGGTGCCGTCGCCGACGATGACCAGCCGGATCTTGCGGTCCTCGGGCATCGACCGGACGACGCCGATCGCCTGATAGAGACCGTCGGTCTTGCCGTTCGCCAGCCGCGACACCGAGATGACCGCCAGCTCGTCCTCGGCGATCCCCAGCGCCTGCCGGAAGGCCGGGCCACCGGGCACGCCGGGGGCGTCGCCGATCGTGTCAATGGGGGGAAGCATGAGCTCGGCGCGGGTCCAGCCGGCCTTCCGCGCGGCGGCGACGACGTCGGGGGTGCCGAACGTCGTCGGCACCGTCCGCGGCAGGACGCGGGTCAGGTCCATCATCATGTCGGTGACGACGAGCGGCACCCGCATCGGGAGGTAGACGCCGAAGTAGGCGTCGAGCGCCTGCCACCAGTCCCAGGCATGGATCAGATCGGGCTTCTCGCGCTCGACGAGCCGGCGCAACGCCCGCATGCGCATCCGCGAGGGATGGATCCGCACGTCCGGCGCAGCGACGAACGGCAGCTCGCGCTTCTTGAGGAGCGCCAGCATCGGACCCGGTGCCGCCCAGATCAGCGGGTCGAAGCCGTGGCGGTCCCGCAGGAGGGCAGCGATCTCGATGGCGTTGGTCTGGGTTCCTCCGATCTGGAGCCGCTGGGCGCTGACAAGAAGCTTCATGACGCGACACTCATTCTACTCGGGCGACGGGACGAGCGCGTTGCGCGCTCGTCCCGAACAGGAAGGTCTCCGGTGCGCGAGCCTGGCCCAGGCTGCGTCTCCCGGCAAGCGCGGGCGCGCCTGCCTCGCTACGCGATCCGCTCCGGCGACGGACGCGGCGGCACCAGCGGACGCGGCTCCATGCGGAACTCCCGCAACCCGGTCGCCTGCAGCCCGACGAGCCAGAGAAAGCTCGGCACCACCACGGAGTAGCGGGCGAGCAGACGGCGCGGCTCGCAGGCGAGGCGGAACAGCCACTCGAAGCCCGACCGCTGGATGATGCGCGGCGCCTGCCGCTTGTTGCCGGCGTGGAAGTCGAAGGCGGCGCCGACGCCCATCAGCATGCCCGCGTCGAGCAGCGGCCGCATCTCGGCCATCCACAGCTCCTGCTTCGGCGTGCTGAGGCCCACCCAGACGATGTCGGCGCGGCTCTCGTTGATCGTGGCGGCGATCTCGTCGGCCTCGTCGTCGGTCAGCTTGCGGAACGGCGGCGAGTAGGTACCGACGATCTCGGCGCCCGGAAAGCGCTCGAGGAGCGACGCAGACAGCCGCTCGAGCACCTCGGGCGTCGTGCCGTAGAGGTAGTGCCGCAGCCCCTCGGCCCGGCCCTGGTCGAAGAGCGCGAGCATGAG
>JBDHSS010000304.1:0-4006 GCA_039808205.1 Paracoccaceae bacterium
GCGGCGGTGCCGGAGAAGGTCCACTCCGAGACGGCGCGGTCGCCCTGCACCAGGTGGTCGCGGTGGTCCCAGCGGGCATCGGGCATCGCTTGCCAGACCCCGGCGAAGGCGCGGGCAATGGCGTCGCGGCCGCTGTGGCGGGCGCCGTAGACCTCGGGCCCGGCGACGGCGTCGAAGACCGCGTCGTCGGCGAAGAAGACCATGATCGCGTCGATGTCGTGGGCGTTGAAGGCGTCGAAGAGCTGGGCGAGGTCGGCGGGGGTGGTGACGCGAGGCATGGGTCGGTGGTCCTTTCTGGCAAGCCGGTTCCGGTGCCGGAAACGCGGTCCGGCAGGCGGGAGGGTCGGGGGTTGAGGGGCGCGCCCTTGGATATTGGGCGCGCGCGGTAGAGCGGTTAAGCGGTCAGACGCGGCCCTTCCAGGGGATGAGGCGCTTCTCGGCCTGGCGGATCATCAGGTCGAAGGCGAAGGCGAAGGCGCCGATGACGATGATCCCCATGATGACGGTGGCGCTGTCGAGGAACTGGGCGGCGTTCAGCACCATGAAGCCGAGGCCTTCGCGGGCGGCCACCATCTCGGCGGCGACGAGCGTGGTCCAGCCGACGCCAATGCCGATGCGCATGCCGGTGAAGATCTCGGGCAGCGCCGCCTTGGTGACCACGTGGAAGAGGACCTGGCTGCGGGAGGCGCCCATGGCGTAGGCGGCGTGCATCTGCTCGATGGCGACGGAGCGCACGCCGGAGCGGGCGGCGATCGCCATGGGCGCGAAGATCGCGAGGTAGATGAGGAAGACCTTCGAGACCTCGCCGATGCCGAGCCAGATCACCACGAGCGGCAGGTAGGCGAGCGGCGGCAGCGGGCGGTAGAACTCGATCACCGGATCGCAGATGCCGCGGACCCAGCGGCTCATGCCCATCATGATCCCGACCGGGATCGCGGTGACGGTGGCGAGCGCGAAGGCGGAGAGCACGCGATAGAGGCTCGCGCCGGTGTGCTCGGCAAGGGTGGAGCCCGCGACGCCGTCGGTGAGGGCGATGAGGAACTTGTTCCAGACCGCGATCGGCGAGGGCAGGAACAGCGGTTTCACGAGGCCGAGCTGGGTCACCAGGAACCAGAGGCCGATGAGCCCAAGGCCGGTGACGAGGCTGATGGTGGCGGAGGGGCCGCCGGGCAGGCCGAAGAGCTCGCCCGGGCGGGCGGGTTTCTGGCGGAAGAGGCCGCCGGCCGTGCGGCGCGAGGGGCGGACGGGAGCCGGGGCGGAAACGGGGGCGGAGGCGGGGAGGGGGGCCATCGGAGCGGCGATCGTCTGATCAAGCATGCACCACCTCCTGCTCCTGGCCGGCGCGCTCGTCGCCGTAGATGATGCCGAGGATCGTCTCGCGCATCCTGATGAAGTCGGGGCTCGACTTGATGGCGCGGGCGTCGCCGGTCTCGAGGAAGCGGCGGTTGAAGTCGAGCTCGTAGGTGTGGGTGATGCGCCCCGGCCGCGGCGACATGACGATGAGGCGCGAGCCGAGGAACAGCGCCTCCTCGACCGAGTGGGTGATGAAGAAGAACATCTTGTCGGAGACCGACCAGATCTTCAGGAGCAGCTCCTGGATCGTCTCGCGGGTGAGCGCGTCGAGCGCGGCCATCGGCTCGTCCATCAAGAGCATCGCCGGGTCGCAGGTGAGCGCCCGGGCGATGCCGACGCGCTGCTGCATGCCGCCCGAGAGCTGGTAGATCATGTGGTCGTGGAAGTCCTCGAGCCCGACGAGCGCGAGGTTCGCCGCCGCGCGCTTGCGGCGCTCGGCCTTCGCGACGCCCTGCAGCTTCAGGCCGAACTCGGTGTTCTCCATGACCGAGAGCCAGGGCAGCAGCGCGTGCTTCTGGAAGACGACGCCGCGGTCGGCGCCCGGGCCCTCGATCCGGTGGCCGCCGAGGGTGAGCTCGCCCTCGGACGGCGACATGAAGCCCGACATGAGGCTCAGGAGCGTGGTCTTGCCGCAGCCGGAGGCGCCGAGGGCGACGACGAAGTCGCCCCGGTTGATCGTCAGATTCACGTCCTTCAGCGCCACCACCGGGCCCTGGTTGTTGAAGGCGGGATAGGTCAGGCCGACGTTGCGAACCTCGAGCGTCTGCATCTCAAGACTCCCTCAGTTGGCGAGCTGGGTGGCCGGGCCGGCGTTCACCACCGGCGCGTAGTCGTCGAGGAGCGAGTCGAGCTGGCGCTGGTCCTTGAGGAACGCGGCGCTGGTCGCGATCGCCTTCACCGCGCCGCCGTCCGCGCCGCCGCCGAGCCACTTGTCCGAGACCTGCTCGGCGAGTGTCGGGTAGCCGAGAAGCTTCAGCGCGCCGAGGGTGTCGTCCGGCGTGCCGCCGATCATCTTCACGATCCCCGTCACCTGCGGCGAGTCGGCGGTCCAGCTCGCGCCGGTCGAGGCGTAGTCCTGGTAGGTGTCGGCCAGGACCTTGGTGAAGGCGGTCATGAACGCGGGGTTGTCCTCGGCGAAGCTCTTGTCGACGACGAGCCCGTCGAAGGTCGGCACGCTCGCGGCGCCGATCTCGGCGGAGTCCGAGATCGCCTTGCCGGACTTCAGGATCTCCGAGAGCGCCGGCGGCCAGACGTAGGCGGCGTCGATGTCGCCGCGCTGCCAGGCGGCGACGATCTGCGGCGGCTGCATGTTGAGGATGTTCACCTCGCGCGGATCGATCCCCCAGACCTTTTCGAGGCCCACGAGCAGGTGGAAGTGCGAGGTGGAGACGAAGGGCACGCCCACGGTCTTGCCGACGAGGTCGGCCGGCTTCTCGATGCCGGTGCCGTCGCGGGCGACGAGCTGCTCGGAGTGGCCGATGTCGTCGAGGATCCAGAAGAGCTGCAGGTCGACGCCGCGGGTGGTGGCGGCGGCGATGCCGGTCGAGCCGATCACGCCCACCGGCACGTCGCCCGAGGCGAGCGCGGTCGAGATGTCGCCGCCGGAGGTGAACTGGCGCCACTCGATCTCGTAGCCCGCGTCCTTCAGCGCGGCGTCGAAGCGGCCGTCGGCGATCGCCGACAGGAACGGGCCGACGATCTGCTGGTAGCCGACCACCACCTCCTCGGCATGGGCGGCGGCGGGCAGGACGGCGGCGGACAGGACGGCGGCAGGCAGAACGGCGACGGTCGAAAGGGCAAAGGCGTAAGCCCCGAGAAATCGCTTCACGGTTCCGGTCTCCTGTTGGGATGGTGTCGAACGCTGCATTCTGGCCGTTTGATGCCGGTCTTCTGAGGCAGCCGCAGTGGTCGCTTCGCTTGGTCTTGCGAGCTTGATACGTCGTTCCGGTGTGCGGCATTATATCCAGCTGGGGAATCGTATAAGTCCAGAAAGCGTCGCGATGCAGACCGTCTCCGAAGGCATCTTCCACATCGACCGCAGCCGGGATCGCGGGTTGCAGGCGCAGGTGCGCGAGTCGGTGGTCGCGGGCGTGCTCGGCGGCCGCATCCTGCCGGGCGCGCGCCTCCCCTCCACGCGCAAGCTGGCGGATTATCTCGGGATTTCGCGGCTGACCGTGTCGCTCGCCTATCAGGAGCTGGTGTCGCAGGGCTATCTCGAGGCCGCCGAGCGAAGCGGCCACCGGATCGCCGCGGCGGCGCCAGTGGCGCGGCTCCAGGCCACGGCCCGCGGCGAGGAGAATGGACTCGACTGGGACGCGCGGCTCCGCCGCTTCTCGATCGCGAAGCGGATCAGGAAGCCGCTCGACTGGCGGAACTATCCCTTTCCGTTCCTCTATGGCCAGACCGACATGTCGCTCTTCGACCTCGCGGCCTGGCGCGACTGCACACGGCAGGCGCTGTCGCGGGCGGATTTCAGCGTCACCGCCGGGGACTATGCGGCGGCGGACGACCCCGACCTGGTGCAGTACATCTCCTCGCGCTCGCTGCCGCGGCGCGGGATCGAGGCGCGGCCGGAGGAGATCCTCGTGACCGTCGGAGCGCAGAACGCGCTCTGGATCGCGATCCAGCTCCTGCTCGGGCCGGGGCGGCGGGT
>JBDHSS010000305.1:0-3995 GCA_039808205.1 Paracoccaceae bacterium
TTGACTCACCGGGGCCACATGCACGACGACCCCGTGGTCTTCGCCGCTCGCGACCGGATCAGCCAGATCTGCGCCGTTGCGGTGCTCGCCTTCGCCGTCGGGGGCATGATGCTGTGAGCCTCAAGACCCTGGTCTGCCTTTATGGCGCCTTCGCCGTGCTGGCGACGCTGGCCAATCTCGGCACGCAACGCCTGATCCTGAGCCTCGAGTCCTCGGCCGCGGGGCTTGGCCTCGCCATGTTTTTCGGAACGCTGGTCGGCCTCGTGATCAAGTACCTGCTCGACAAGCGCTGGATCTTTGCCGATACCTCGCGAAGCATGTGGTCGCATGGCAAGAAGTTCACGCTCTATTCTGTCATGGGACTGTTCACCACCGGCATCTTCTGGGCGACTGAGACCACCTTCTGGCTGGTCGGGCAGACCGAGGCCATGCGCGAGATCGGGGCGGTTCTCGGGCTGGCGGTCGGCTACCTGGTGAAATACCGGCTGGATCGGCGGTTCGTCTTCACCGGCAGCTCGCTGGCCAGTCCGGCATGACGCTGTCGGGCTGGGGCCGGTTCCCGGTGTTCCCGGGCCAGGCGCAGGCCCCCCGCACCGAGGCGGCGCTCCTGGCGGCGGCGGCGGGGCAAGGGGTGATCGCCCGCGGCAATGGCCGCGCCTACGGCGACAGCGCCGTCGGCGCCGGCCGGACGGTGTCGATGCGCCATTTCAACCGGATGCTCTCGTTCGATCCGGCAACGGGGGTGCTCGTCGCCGAGGCGGGGGTGCTGCTTGCCGACGTGATCGCGGCCTTCCTGCCGCGCGGCTGGTTTCCCGCGGTCACCCCGGGGACGAAGTTCGTCAGCCTCGGCGGCATGGTGGCGGCGGACGTGCACGGCAAGAACCACCACAAGGACGGCAGCTTCGGCGCGTTCGTCGACTGGCTCGACGTGGTCGGCCCCGATGGCGGCGTGACCCGCTGCTCGCGGCAGGAGAACCCCGAGCTCTTCCGCTGGACCGTGGGCGGCATGGGGCTGACCGGCATCGTCCTGCGCGCCGCCATCCGGCTGCGGCCGGTGGAGAGCGCCTGGATCCGGCAGCGCCTCGAGCCCTTGCCCGATCTCGACGCTGCCCTCGCCGCCTTCGAGGCAGCGGAGGACGCGAGCTATTCGGTGGCGTGGATCGACTGCCTCGCCCGCGGCAAGGCGCTCGGGCGGTCGCTGCTGATGCTCGGCGAGCACGCCACCCGGGCGGAGCTCACCGGAGACCGCGCCCGCTACCCGTTCGAGACCCCGGCCAAGCGCCGGCGCAACCTGCGCTTCGATCTGCCGCGCGGCGTCCTGAACCCGCTCACCGTCCGGGCCTTCAACGCCCTCTACTACTGGAACGGCTCCCGCAGGCGCGGCACGTCGCTCCTCGACTGGGACAGCTACTTCTACCCCCTCGACGCGATCCTCGGCTGGAACCGGATCTACGGCCGCAAGGGCTTCGTCCAGTTCCAGTGCGCGCTTCCCCTGGAGCGCTCGCGGGAGGGCCTGGCCGCGCTCCTCGAGGCGGTCTCCGAGGCCGGAACCGGGTCGTTTCTCGCCGTCCTGAAGCGCCTCGGCCTGCAGGAGAGCGCCTTCTCGTTCCCGATGCTCGGCTACACCCTGGCGCTGGACTTCCCGGTCAACGACCGGACCCTGGCGCTGCTCGACCGCCTCGATCGGATCACGCTCGACCACGGCGGCCGGTTCTATCTCGCCAAGGACAGCCGCATGCGGCCCGAGACCCTGCGCGCGTCCGATGCGCGCGCCGCCGAGTTCGCCGCCCGGCGCGAGGCGACCGGGATGCGGCGGCATTTCGCATCGGAACAATCGGAGCGACTGTCACTATGAGCAAGGGCTCGGTCCTGATCCTCGGAGCGCGCTCCGACATCGGCCTCGCGGTCGCGCACGAGTTCGCGCGCAAGGGCCACGCGCTGCAGCTCGCCCTGCGCGACCCCGCGGCGTTCGAGATCGCGCGGGCCGACCTCGCCTTGCGCCACAATGTCCCGGTCAGCCTGCACGCCTTCGACGCGCTCGCGGTCGAGACCCATGCGGCCTTCCTCGACGCGCTGCCGGACCTGCCCGAGATCGCCGTCTGCGCCGTGGGCCTCATGGGCGACCAGATCGAGAGCGAACGCGACATAGCCGCGGCGATCCGGGTCATCCGCTCGAACTTCGAGGGGCCGGCGAGCATCCTCGGGCATCTCGCCAACCGGTTCGATCAGCGCGGCTCGGGCCAGATCGTCGGGATCAGCTCGGTCGCCGGGCTGCGCGGCCGGGCGACGAACTATGTCTACGGCTCGGCCAAGGCAGGCTTCACCGCGTTCCTCTCCGGGCTGCGCAACCGGCTGGCCGGGCGCGGCATCGACATCCTGACCGTGCTGCCCGGCTTCGTCGCCACGCGCATGACCGAGGGCATGGACCTGCCGGCGCGCCTGACCTGCCAGCCCGAAGACGTGGCCCGGGCGATCGCCCGCGGGCTGGAGAGAAAGCGCAGCGTGATCTACGTCCGCCCGGTCTGGCGCCTGATCATGGCGGTCATCACCTCGATCCCCGAGCCGATCTTCAAGAAGATGCGGATCTGAGACCAGCCCGCTGAGCGCGCGCCACGAAGGGGATCCCCCTTCGTGGAGCGGCGCGATTCACCATGGGAAACGAGCGGGAGTTTCTCTCTCGGCGTCGCCCCCTTCTCTGGGATCGAGTCCCGGTGATCGAGCTGGTCGCAGACCGCCCGAGCCATGCGCCGCAGCCGGCTCGCGCGGCTCCTCCGGGCATGGCGTCGTTGTCTTCCTCGTTTCCAGGGACCCCGCGGGCGAGCCAGCCTTGAGATGGAAGTCGCCGTTGGCCGGGTCGACGAACCGCGGATTCACCCCGAAGACGTTCTTCGCCGCCATGATCGAGATGTTGGTGCTGTCGTCCACGGTCACCGCCTGCTGGCCGGCGGTGCCGTTGAAGGTGACGTTGTTGACGAAGGTGGAGTTCGCGCTGCCGCCGCCGATACTGATCGCCTGGTTGGTGGCGTTCACCTTGGTGTCGGCGACGGCGATGTTGCTGACCCAGGTGTTATTCTTGCCGTCCCACTGGCTGAGCTCACCCTTGTAGGTCGCGGTGTTCTTGTTGTCCTGGTTGTTGTGGTACGCGGTATTGTTGCTGACGGTGACGTTGTCGCTCCAGTGGACCGCGATGCCCTTGCCACCGTTGTTGTAGACGATGTTGCCATCGACCAGCGACGGGAACGTGTAGTTCGGCGCGCCGGACATCTGGCTGTTGTGGAAGTCGTCGAGGATGATGCCGTTGCCGTCGGTGTACGGCCCCCCCTCCTGGAAATTGTCGTGCGAGATGTTGTTGCGCAGGATGATCCGATAGCCCGTGGTCGACGTGTCGCCGGTGATGTTGCGCGGCTCGTAGATGCTGATGCCCGAATCCCAGGTCTTGGAGGCGCAGTTGTAGATCTCGTTGCCCTCGATCGTGACGAAATCCGACCACATGGCGCCAAGGCCGGAATTCCCGCAGTCGTGCACGACGTTGCCGCGCATCGTGATGTGGTGAAGCTGCTTGTTGAAGATGCCGTGCCCGTCGGCCTGGATGTCGAACCCCTCGACGGTGGTGTAATCGGCCATGTAGATGCCGGCGAAGGCATCGGTGCGGATCTGCGCCGCGTGCGGCACCTCCGACTTCAGGGTGATGTCGCCCGCGGCGGACCCCGCCTTCATGGTGATCCCCGAGGCCTCGTTGTAGGTTCCCGGCCGGACGAGGACCGTGTCGCCCGGCTTCAGCTGCGCCTGCCCCATCGCGTGACTGATGGTCTTCCACGGAGAATTGGCGCTGCCGTTGCCGGAATCACTGCCGGTCGTTGCCACGTAGTAGGTCGTCACTGTTGTTGCCGATCCCGCGCCCGCCCCGCAGACCAGGGCCAGGGCGAGCAGCATCGGGCCGTGAGGTCGCAGGGAAAGCAACCGAATGAGGGACACCGGAATGACGGGCACCGGAA
>JBDHSS010000306.1:0-3992 GCA_039808205.1 Paracoccaceae bacterium
GGCGTCAAGTCGTTGAGGCAGGTTTCATACAGGCAAGAAACCTATCGAGCAGTGGAACCCTTATACAAAATCAAAGGCCTATCGCCAAGCCAAAAATCCGGGTGCGCCCGCCCGAACGCATGGTTTAGGGTGCTCATGGTAAATCGCGCACGAGGTTGTGACCGATATGACACGCCCCCGCCGGGCGCTCGCGCTCCTTCTCGCGGCCGCGGTGTCGCTGGCCACTGCTGCGCACGCCGCGCCGAGCCACGGCATAGCTATGTACGGCGATCCCGCGCTGCCACCGGATTTTGTATCGCTTCCCTACGCCGACCCGGGCGCGCCCAAGGGCGGAAAAATCGTGTTCGGCGAAGCCGGAAGCTTCGATTCCCTCAACCCCTACATCCTCAAGGGCCGCGCCCCTTCCGGCATGCAGAGTCACGTCTTCGAGACGCTGATGGCGCGCAACTGGGACGAGCCCTTCGGCCTCTACGGCCTCATCGCCGAATCGATCGAGACCCCGCCCGATCGCTCGTGGGTCGAGTTCACCCTGCGCCCGGAGGCGCGCTTCTCCGATGGCAGCCCGGTCACGGTCGACGACGTGATCTGGTCGATGCAGACCCTCGCCGAGAAGGGCCTGCCGCGCTACCGCACCGCCTGGGACAAGGTCGCCAGGGTCGAGAAGGTCGGCGAGCGCGGCGTGCGGTTCACCTTCGATTCGGCCGACGCCGAGCTGCCGCTCATCATCGGCCTGCGGCCGATCCTGAAGAAGGCCGACTGGGACGGCACCGATTTCGCCGCTTCGACCCTGCGGGTGCCGACGGGCTCCGGCGCCTACCGCGTTGGCGCCTTCGAGCCCGGGCGCTACATCGAGTTCCAGCGCAACCCCGACTGGTGGGGCCGCGATCTGCCGATCAACCGCGGCGTGAACAACTTCGACACCATCCGCTACGAGTTTTATGTCGACGCGGGCGTCATGTTCCAGGCGTTCACCGCCGGCGAGCTGTCGGTCTATCGCGAGACGAGCCCGGCGAAGTGGGCGACCGACTACGACTTCCCGGCCGTCCGCTCCGGCGCCGTGGTCAAGGCCGAGATCCCGCACGGGCGGCCCTCGGGCATGGAGGGCTTCGTCTTCAACACCCGCCGCCCGATCTTCGCCGACTGGCGGGTGCGCGACGCGCTGCTACATGCGTTCAACTTCGAGTTCATCAACCAGACCCAGACCGGCGGCACCGAGCCGCGCCGCGCCAGCTACTTCTCGAACTCGCCGCTCGGCATGGGCAGCGGCCCCGCCGAGGGCCGGGTGCGCGATCTCCTCGACCCCTACCGCGCGGAGCTTGTCCCCGACGCGCTCGACGCCTACGCGCTGCCGGTCGCCGACGGCACGCCGCGGAACCGCGCCAACATGCGCATCGCGCGGCAGCAGCTCGAGGCTGCCGGCTGGACGGTCGAGAACGGCGTGCTCCGGAACGCCGCCCGCGAGCCCTTCGCCTTCACCATCACGCTTGTCTCGGGCCAGAACGAGGCGGTCGCCAACATCTTCGTCGATGCGCTGAAGCAACTCGGCATCACCGCGCGCGTGCAGCTCGTCGACGCGGCGCAATACAACCAGCGCAAGAGCGACTACGACTTCGACATGATCGTCAACGCCTGGAACATGTCCCTCTCTCCGGGCAACGAGCAGACGCTCTACTGGGGCCGCGCCGGCGTCAGCGAGCCCGGCACCCGCAACTATCCCGGCGTCGACAGCCCGGCGGTCGAGGCGATGATCGCCGACATGCTCGGCACCCGCGACCCGGCCGAGTTCACCGCCGCGGTGCAGGCGCTCGACCGGGTGCTCACCACCGGCCGCTACGTCATCCCGTTCTGGTTTCCCGACAAGGCCTTCATCGCCTACAGGTCCGACCTCCGCCACCCCGACCACCTGCCGGTCTACGGCGACTGGATCGGCTGGCTGCCTGACGTGTGGTGGCAGGCGCCTTGAGCCCGCAGCAAGGAGTTCCCCCGCGATGAGCGCCGCCCCGATCAGCCGCTTCCCCGTCCCCGCGCTCGACGCGCTGCCCGAGGACATCCGCGCCCGCATCCTCGCAGTCGCGGAGAAGTCGGGCTTCATCCCCAACGTCTTCCTGGCGCTCGCCCACCGCCCGGACGAGTTCCGCGCCTTCTTCGCCTATCACGACGCGCTGATGGAGCGGCCGGGCAACCTCTCGAAGGCCGAGCGCGAGATGATCGTCGTCGCCACATCGGGTGCCAACCAGTGCCAGTATTGCGTGGTCGCGCACGGCGCCATCCTGCGGATCCGCGCCAAGGACCCGCGGATCGCCGACCAGGTCGCGGTCAACTACCGCAAGGCCGACATCACGGCGCGGCAGCAGGCGATGCTCGACTTCGCGCTCAAGGTCGCGACCCGCGCCCACGAGGTCGGCGACGCCGACCTCGCGGGCCTGGCCGCGCACGGCTTCACCGAGGCCGACGCCTGGGACATCGGCGCGATCGCCGCCTTCTTCGCGCTGTCGAACCGGCTGGCGAACCTGGCCAGCATCCGCCCGAATGACGAGTTCTATACCCTCGGCCGCTGAGCGGGCCACGGTTGCGTGAGACGACGGCGAGCTTCCGGGGCTCGCCTTGACAGGCCGGGGGGCAGGCGCGACAAGGCGGGCGCTCTTTGCGGCAGCAGGAGGGCGGGCTGGCGCAGCGGGACGGATCGGGCATGGCGACCAAGAGCAAGACCAAGGGGGGCATTCTCGAGCTCGCCAAGACCATTGTCTATGCGCTGCTGCTGGCGGGCGTGATCCGGACGCTGTTCTTCCAGCCGTTCTGGATCCCGTCGGGGTCGATGAAGCCGACGCTCCTGATCGGCGACTTCCTCTTCGTCAACAAGATGGCCTACGGCTATTCGCGCTATTCCTGTCCGTTCGCCATGTGCCCGATCGACGGGCGGATCCTCGGGCGCGAGCCGAAGCGCGGCGACGTCGTCGTCTTCAAGCATCCGACGAATGGCACCGACTACATCAAGCGGCTGATCGGCCTGCCCGGCGACACGGTGCAGATGCTCGACGGCGTGCTCTACATCAACGGCAAGGCGCTGCCGCAGGTGCCCGACGGCACCTTCAGCGAGGTCAACGCGCCGCAGGGGCCGCTCGGCACCCCGCCGCGCTGCAAGAACGATCCCGCGCCCGGCGGCGAGTGCCTGGCCGACGAGGCGATCGAGACGCTGCCCGAGGGCAAGACCCACGCGATCCTCAACATCGAGAACGGCATCGGCGACACCACGCAGGTCTTCACCGTCCCGCCCGGCCAGTTCTTCTTCATGGGCGACAACCGCGACAACTCGATGGATTCGCGCTTCCCGCGCTCGGTCGGCGGCGTCGGCTTCGTGCCGTTCGAGAACCTTGTGGGGCGTGCCGACCGGATCATCTTCTCCTCGGGCGGCTCGTCGATGCTGGCGTTCTGGACCTGGCGGCCCGACCGCTTCTTCAAGGCGATCCATTGAAGCCCGGCCGGGCAATCGCCGCCGCCGAAGCCCGGATCGGGCATTCCTTCGCCCGGCCCGAGCTTCTGATCGAGGCGCTCACGCATCCCTCGCTCGCCGCCGCCTTCGACAACCAGCGGCTCGAGTTCCTGGGCGACCGGGTGCTCGGGCTCGTCATTGCCGAGGCGCTGCTCGGTGCCGATCCGGCGGCGCGCGAAGGCGCGCTGGCACCACGGCTGAACGCGCTGGTGCGCAAGGAGACCTGCGCCGAGGTGGCGGCGGAGCTCGGCCTCGGCGAGGCGCTGCGCATGGGCCGGTCGGAGATGCTGACCGGCGGGCGGCGCAAGCCCGCGCCGCTCGGCGACGCGATGGAGGCGGTGATCGCCGCGGTCTACCTCGACGGCGGGCTCGAGGCGGCGCGCCGGCTGATCCTTGCCGCCTGGGGCGCGCGGATCGGCGCGGCGCCGGCGGTAGCGCGCGACGCGAAGACCGCGCTGCAGGAGTGGGCGCAGGCGCGCGGGCTGCCGCCGGCCGACTATCT
>JBDHSS010000307.1:0-3974 GCA_039808205.1 Paracoccaceae bacterium
AGATGAAGGTCGCGAAGGTCGAGCCGCCGCAGGCGCTGCCCGAAGCCTCGCCCGAGATCGCCGAGGAGCCCGAGCCGCCGGCGCCGCTGGCGCTCGCCACCGCCTCGCGGCCGCGGTCGCGGCCCGACAAGCCGGTCGAGGACAAGCCGATGCCGGCCAAGCCCGCTGCGGCGAAGCCGAAGCCCGCGCAAGACGACGACGCCGCGACCGAGGCGGCGGTGCTCGCCGCGGTGAAGCAGGCGGCTAGGAAGCCGGCCGCCACGCCCGCGACCAGGCCGACGCCGGCGACCCAGCCCTCGGTGACTGCCGCGACCGAGCCGTCGGGGCCGACCGAGACCTCGCTGCCCGCCGGCCCGCCGCTTACCGGCTCGGAAAAGGAGGGGCTGAAGCTCGCGATCCAGAAGTGCTGGAACGTGCCCGCGGGCCTGCGCGACGCGCAGAGCCTCAAGGTGACGGTCGGCGCCGAGATCGGCGCCGACGGCGACGTCATCAACGCCTCGATCCACCTCGTCGCGCCGAGCCCCGCGCCCGACCCGCGCTTCCAGCAGGCCTACGAGGCGGCGCGGCGGGCGCTGATCCGCTGCGCGCCCTACAGCCTGCCGCGCGACAAGTACGCCGAGTGGCGCGAGGTCGAGATCGTCTTCAATCCCGAGGGAATGGTGTCATGGTAGATCGCCTCCGGCGCAACCTTCTGATCGGCGCGCCCGTGGCGCTCGCGCTTCGGCCGTGGGCTGCGGTCGCCGCGCCGCTCCGGATCGAGATCACCGAGGGCGTGGTCGAGCCGATGCCGTTCGCCGCCCCGGGTTTCGTGCCGGACAGCCCCGCGGCCGCCGATCTCGCGGCGAGGATCACCGGCGTCGTCGTCGCCGACCTGACCGGCACCGGGCTTTTCCGCGAGATCCCGGCGACCGCGCACATCGGGCGGATCACCAACTTCGACGCGCCGGTGCAGTTCGCCGACTGGAAGGCGATCAACGCGCAGGCGCTGATCACCGGGGCGGTCGGCATCGCCGGCGACAAGGCGCAGGTGCGCTTCCGGCTCTGGGACGTCTTCGCCGAGCAGGGCCTCGGCGAGGGGCTGCAGTTCGCGGGTTCCACCGCGAACTGGCGGCGGCTCGCGCACAAGGTCGCGGATGCGGTCTACTCACGGCTGACCGGCGAGGGCGGCTATTTCGACAGCCGCGTCGCCTTCATCGCCGCGAGCGGCCCGAAGGAGGCGCGCCGCAAGCAGCTCGCGATCATGGACTACGACGGCGCCAACGCCTCGACCCTGACCGACGGCTCGGCGCTGGTGCTGACGCCGCGACTGTCGGTCGACGCGCGCCAGGTGCTCTACACGAGCTACGAGGCCGGGCCGCCCAAGGTCATGTTGCTGGCCGGCGGCGGCAAGCGCAAGGTGGTGATGAAGGACACCTCCGACATGAGCTTCGCGCCGCGCTTCTCGCCCGACAGCCGCAAGGTCGTCTATTCCAAGACCGTCGGCACCGGCTCCGACCTCTTCGTCACCGACCTTTCGAGCGGTGCGGAGACGCAGCTCACCCGCACCTCGTCGATCGACACCGCGCCCTGCTACTCGCCCGACGGCAACCAGATCGTCTTCGAGAGCGACCGCGGCGGCGTGCAGCAGCTCTACGTGATGCCGGCCTCGGGCGGCGAGGCGACGCGGATCAGCTTCGGCGCCGGGCGCTACGCGACGCCGGTCTGGTCGCCGCGCGGCGACATGATCGCCTTCACCAACATCGACGGCCCGCGCTTCCACATTGGGGTGATGCGCACCGACGGCTCGGGCGAGAAGCTGCTGACCGGCAGCTACCTCGACGAGGGGCCGTGCTGGGCGCCGAACGGCCGGGTCATCATGTTCTCGCGCGAGAGCCCCGGCGCGTCCGGCGGCCCGCAGCTCTATTCGGTCGACGTCACCGGGCGCAACCTGCGCAAGGTGCCGACGGCGGGCTTCGCCTCCGATCCGTCCTGGTCGGGGCTTCTGACGTGATACTGATTCCGCGTCACCGCTTCCGGTCAAGGCGTTGGGCGGTATGCACAACGGTGCCGCATTCCCTTCGCGGATTTGGGGTACACAAATCCGCGCGCGCCTGCCTGCCCCCGGCAGGCGCGTTAGACGCGCCCGCCAGGCAGGCGCGCGCGGATTACCAGCGTCGGGTGCAGCTGCACGCCCCTCGGCGTCCGCGCGTCCCGCGCTGTAGCCGACGAACTTGCGCGAGGCAGTGCCTCGCCTTTGCGGGTTCGGGGCGCCTATTCCGATCTCGGGCCGGAACTCGCGAGGCAAGGCCTCGCTTCGGTCGTGGGCGCACGATCTGCTTCAATTCATCGACATGACACGCGCAATGACCCCGGCACGGGGCGAGAGGACAGGTGAGAAATGACGACGGCAAGGTTCGCTCCGAAGGCCGCCCTGCTGCTGGCGCTGGCGCTCGGCCTCGGCGCCTGCTCGCACGGCAATTTCACGGTGCCGACGAGCCCGGGCTTCAGCGGCACCGACACGACGCTCGGCGGCGTCGATCCCCTGGCGGGAGGCGGCGTCGGCACGGCGGCGCTCGGCGCCGGCACGCTGCCCGGCAGCTCGGTCGCCGACCGGGTGTTCTTCGCCGTCGATCAGACGACGCTGAGCCCGCAGGCGATCGCCACGCTCAACGCGCAGATCGGCTGGCTCAAGGCGAACCCGGCGCAACCGATCCTCATCGAGGGGCACGCCGACGAGCGCGGCACCAGCGAGTACAACATGGCGCTCGGCTCGAGCCGCGCCAGCGCCGTGCGCAACTACATGGTGAGCCAGGGCATTCCCGACAGCCGCATCTCGATCATCACCTACGGCCGCGAGCGCCCGGTGGCGACCTGCGCCGACGACAGCTGCTGGTCGCAGAACCGCCGGGCTGTCACGGTTGTGACTGGCGGCGCCGGGGCGTGATCGGCTAGGACCGCGACAGGTTGCAGGCGCGAGGGGCTGCCCGGATGCGAAGGACGCTCATCAGCTTAGCCAGCGCCGCGGCGCTGGCCGGCGGGCTGGCGCTCGGCGTGCCGGCGTCGGCGGCGGAGACGCTCGCCGACGTCAAGGCGCAGCTGACCGTGCTCAACGACCAGATCGGCCAGCTGCGCGCCGAGCTCGTCCGGCGCAGCTCGGCCAACGGCCTGCCCGCCGATCCGGCCAGCGCCCTGACCCGGCTCGACCAGCTCGAGGCCGAGCTCAAGGCGCTGACCGACCGCGTCGACGTGCTGACCAACGACGTGATCCGCATCACCGCCGACGCGACCAACCGCGTCGGCGACCTCGAGTTCCGCCTGACCGAGCTCGAGGGCGGCGACACCGCGGCCTTGAAGTCGGCACCCGTGCAGCAGCTCGGCGGCGGCGTGACCGGCCCGCGGCCACGCCCCGCCGCGCCGGAGACGCCGGCCGACACCGGCGGCATGGCAGTGGCCGAGCAGTCGGACTTCGACGCCGCGGTCGCCGCCGCCGACGCCGGCGACAACGCCAAGGCTGCGGCGCTCTTCGCGACCTTCCTCGACACCTATCCGGGCGGGCCGTTGTCGACCGAGGCGAAGTATCGCCGCGGCCAGGCGCTGGCGGCGACCTCCGACTGGAAGGGTGCGGCGCGCAGCTATCTCGACGCCTTTTCCGGCGCGCCGCAGGACGCCAACGCGCCGCGCGCGCTCTATCAGCTCGGCGTGAGCCTCGGGAAGCTCGGTCAGACCCACGAGGCCTGCCTCACGCTCGCCGAGGTCGGCAGCCGCTATCCGAACTCAGACGTCGCCGCGCAGGTCGCCTCCGAGCAGGCAGCGCTCGCCTGTCAGTGACGCTGCCCGAAGGCGCCGCCGCCGGGCTTGCGGCGCTGCCCGCCGGCCGGCTCGGCGTCGCCGTCGCGGGCGGCGGCGACTCGGTCGCGCTCCTCCTGCTGCTGCACGCAAGCGGCCGCGCGCCTTTCGCCGTCACCGTCGATCACCGCCTGCGCGACGGCAGCGCC
>JBDHSS010000308.1:0-3965 GCA_039808205.1 Paracoccaceae bacterium
GCTCCTCGACGGCGACGCGCCCGGTGCGGCCCCCGACCGCGCCGCGCCGCGCGGCTACCGCACCTATGCCCCGGTGCCGATCCTGCTCCGGCTCGCGCGGCCGGTCGCCGGGCGCGCACCGGCGCCCGACGCGGAGGACAGCACCGCGCCGTCGCTGCCGACGCAGGCGCGCAAGAGCGCCAAGCGCGAGGACCACGAGCAGCAGAACCGCAAGGACAGCTTCATCATCCACCGCTTCGAGTCGATCATGTCGTGGGCGGAGAGCCTGAACCTCAACCGCACCACCGACGACGACGACCCGGAGAACGCGCAGAAGGCGGCGGACGACCAGGACCACATCACCCTCACCGAGCACGTCCGTCGCGCCGCCTCGCGCCTGCGCGTCAGCCTCGACCTCTCGCCGCAGGACGCCGAGCACGAGCGGCTCTCCGGGCGCTTCACCTATCCGGAGTGGAACCATCGCAGCCGTACGCTGATGGCTGACCACGCCTGCGTGCTCGATGCCGAAGGCCAGCCCGGCGCCGGCTTCGTGCCCGACGCGCGTCTCGTCGCCCGCGTGCGGCGCCAGTTCGAGCCGCTGCATCCGCGGCGGGTGCTGCTGTCGCGCCAGATCGACGGCGACGATCTCGACATCGACGCCGCGGTCGCCAGCCGCGTCGCGCTTCACGCCGGCGAGACCGGCAGCGACCGCGTCTGGCAGGCGTCGCGCGCCACCGACCGCGACCTCTCCGTCGCCTTCCTCATGGACTGCTCGCGCTCGACCGAGGCGGCGATCGGCGACACCTCGGTCATCGACACTGCCCGCCACGCACTCGCAGCGCTCGCCGCCGGCATCGACTCGGCCGGCGACCGGCTCGGCATCTGGGGCTTCTCCTCGCTCCGCCGCGACCGGGTGTTCGTGACCCGCGCCAAGCGCTTCGACGAGCCGATGTCGCCGGCTGTGGTCGCGCGCATCGGCGGCTTCCGCCCCGGCCACTACACCCGGCTTGGAACGGCGATCCGCCACACCTCGGCGATGCTGGCCGAGGAGACCGCGGCGCGACGGCTGCTGCTCGTGCTGACCGACGGCAAGCCGAACGACCTCGACCACTACGAGGGGATCCACGGCATCGAGGACAGCCGCATGGCGGTGCGCGAGGCGCGGGCGCTCGGCCAGTCGGTGCACGGCGTCATCGTCGATGCCGACGGGCAGGACTGGTTCGCCCGCATCTTCGGCCGCGGCGGCTTCACCCTGCTGCCGCACCCGGAGCGGTTGCCCCGCGCCCTGCCCGAGATTTACCAGACGCTGACGATGGAGACCTGACCGATGCGCCACCTTCTGCCCCTTCTCCTGCTGCTGCCGGCGCCGGTCCTCGCCGCGCCGTTCGAGCGACCGCTGCCGCAAGGCGAGACCGGCGCCGCCGCCATCTCCTACGCGATCGCCTCGGTCGCGCTCGTCGTTGCGCTCGGAGCGGCCCAATGGCTGGTCAGCCGCCGGTGAGACCCGGCTGGCGGCTTTCGGCCGCCATCTATCCCTTCGCCGCCGGAGCGGCGGCGGTGAACCTGTTCTTCCTGTCGCTGATAACGAGCTGGATTGGCTGGCCGGTGCTGACGCCGGTGCAATCGGTGCTCGGCGGGCTCGTCCTCGGGGTGCCGGCGACGTGGGCCTTCGCACGGCATATCGCGCGACTGATGGAGAAGGCCGACTCGCGCTCCTGAGCGAACGTTGAGCTTGCGCAAGGAAGCCGCCGCAGGGCCGTGCGACAAGCGCGACCATGGACCAGATCGAGCGCCTGCGCCGCCTCGGCCTCTTCGACAGCCGCGTGCCGCGCTACACGAGCTATCCGACCGCGCCGAACTTCTCCCCCGCCGTGGGCGCGGAGCTGCAAGGGCAATGGCTCGCGACCCTTGACCCGGCCGTGCCGGTGTCGGTCTACCTGCACATCCCGTTCTGCGAGCGGCTCTGCTGGTTCTGCGCCTGCCACACCCAGGGTACCAAGACTCTCGGGCCGGTCGAGGACTACGTCGCCGCGCTCGAGGTCGAGCTGGCGCTCGTCGCGCGCCAGTTGCCGGCCGGCGTGCGCATGGGGCGCCTGCACTGGGGCGGCGGCACCCCGACGATCCTGCCGCCGGCGCTCATCCAACGGCTCGCCGCCGCAGTGCGCGGCGCGTTCGCGCCTTCCGAAAGCTTCGAGTTCTCCGTCGAGATCGACCCGACGCTCGTCGACCGCGACAAGATCGCGGCGCTCGCCGCCGAGGGGCTGACGCGCGCCAGCCTCGGCATCCAGGACTTCGACCCGGTCGTGCAGCAAGCGATCGGCCGGCTGCAGAGCTTCGAGGCCACGCGGCGAACGGTCGACGACCTGCGCGACGCGGGCATCGGCTCGCTCAACACCGATCTTGTCTACGGCCTGCCGCATCAGACCGAGGCGCGGCTCGACGACACCGTTAGCCGGGTGCTGACGCTGGCGCCCGACCGGGTGGCGCTCTTCGGCTACGCGCACGTGCCCTGGGCGTCGAAGCGGCAGAAGCTGATCGACGAGGCAGCGCTGCCGGGCGACGTCGCCCGCACGCAGCTCGCGGCGCTCGCCGCCGGGCGGTTCGGCGCCGCCGGCTTCCGCCGGATCGGCATCGACCATTTCGCGCGAGGAGGCGACGGGCTCGAGATCGCGGCTCGCACAGGGCGGTTGCGCCGGAACTTCCAGGGCTATACCGACGACGGCTGCCCGACGCTGATCGGGCTCGGCGCCTCGTCGATCTCGCGCTTCGCGCAAGGCTACGTGCAGAACGCGCCCGCCACCCCGGCCTGGCACCGGCACGTGGCGGAGGCGCGGCTGCCCGGCGTCCGCGGGCACGCGCTCTCCGCCGACGACCAGCTGCGCGGGCGGGCGATCGAGATGCTGCTTTGCGATTTCCGCCTCGACCTGGCCGCACTCGCCATCGAGCACGGGCCGGGTGCCGAGCGGCTGGCTCCGATCGCCGCCGAGGTCGCGCGCCGCTTCGACGGCTTCGTGACCGCCGAGCCCGGCGGGCTCGCCATTCTGCCCGAGGGCATTCCGCTGGCGCGGATCATCGCCAGCGCGTTCGACGACTACATCGCCGCCGGCGGCCGATTCAGCCGCGCGTCATAGCGCGGCGAGGTCCACGGTCACCTCGGGCAGCGCCGGAATCGCCGCCTGGTCCATCAGCGCGAAGCCGGTCGAGAGCGCGTCCGCGGCCGCCGCGGTCGGCGCCGTCACGGTGATCCGGGCATAGCGGTGCGGGGTCGCGCCGCTGCGCGGGTCGATCAGGTGGGTGAAGCGGCCGGCGGGATCGAAGGCAAAGCCTTGCGGCGCCGAGGTGGCGATGGCGCGATCGGTCAGCGCGACGATGGCGTCGGTTCCGGCGATGCCCACGCTCCAGGAATGCGGGCCGGTGCCGCGGATCTCGCCCATGTCGACCAGCGTCGAGGTCACGCCGCCGGCGCGCAGGAGATCGACGATCCGGTCGGTGATCCAGCCCTGGGCAATGCCGTTCAAGGTCAGCGCCATGCCGTCGCGGGTCAGCGCGACGCGAGCGCGGCTGGCATGGACGGCATCGAGGCCGACTTTGGCACGGGCGGCCGCGATCGCGGCCGCGGAGGGACCGGCGGGCGCGCCGCCGCGCTGGAAGTGCTCGGCATAGAGGCGCCAGAGCGGCTGCACGGAGGGATCGAAGGCGCCGCCGGTGAGGGCATGGTACTCGCGGGCGTCGTCGAGAAGCGCCACAAGCTCCACCGGCGGCGCGGCGAGCGCGCGGGTGCGGTTGAGCTCGGAGAGCGCGGAATCGGCGCGGTAGAGGCTGAAGATGCCCTCGAGCCGGTCGAGCTCGGCGACGCAGGCGGCCACCAGCCGCTCGGCGGCCGGGCGGTCGGGGTGGTGCAGCACGAGGCTCGCGGGCGCGCCGAGGGCGCGGCCGTGCCAGGTGACGACCTCGGCGGTGGCGCGCGACGCACGGAGCGCGAGCGG
>JBDHSS010000309.1:0-3936 GCA_039808205.1 Paracoccaceae bacterium
GTCGGCGAGGCTGCCGTCCGAATTCCAGAAGTCGACCGCGGCGGCGACGCCGGGAGCGGGGCGGATGACGGCGAGCTGGTCGAAGCCGACGCCGCGGTGCCGGTCCCCCAGGGCGCGGGCAATGGCGGGCGTGACCGGGCCGCCGGCGTCCGCAGCAGCGGCGCGCGCGTCGATCACCACGAAGTCGTTGCCGAGCCCGTGCATCTTCAGGAACCTGAAATCGCGGGCTTGACGATCCGGTCGAGATTCGCCATCCATGCGCCGCTATATAGGCGAGGGTCGCGGGCGCGGCCATGGGGGATGCGGGCCGGTTCCGATAGCGGGTTGACCGTTCGGGCGCTGGCGCTTAGGTGTCCGTCAAGCTTTGGGGCCCGTAGCTCAGTCGGTAGAGCAACTGACTTTTAATCAGTGGGTCACAGGTTCGAATCCTGTCGGGCTCACCAACGTCTGAAGGTGCTGTCGAGCGGGCCCGTAGCTCAGTGGTAGAGCAGTTGACTCTTAATCAATTGGTCGAAGGTTCGAATCCTTCCGGGCTCACCAGCACTCTCCAGACTTGAAACGCTGACATTCACCCAGCGCAGCGATCCGCTGCTCCGGGCAGACGATCGGGGCAGGCGGTGCTATGCTGCGCTTCGGGCAAGATGGCCCGGGGAGGCGGAGCATGGGCTCTCTGCCGCCGGCGGCTCTCGCGGCGGCCGCGCTTGCCGGCGGGCTTCTGGCGCTCGGCGTCGCGTTGCGGCTGGCGTTGCTGCCGCGGCCGTTGCCGGCGGTTCTCGCCGTGGTTGCCGGCGCGGGGCTTCTCGCCCTGCCGTGGGTCGGCGGCCGGTACGGTCCTGCAGCGCCGGCTGCTCCTGCGCCGGCGACCGTTGGCGCGATCACGATCTCGGCGGATCGGGCGCGGACGATCGTCGGGTCGCGGGTCGGCCAGCCGCCGCCGGTGCCGGGGCGCGAGGCGGCGCGTATCGACATCGAGGCGAGCGAGGCGGAGCCCAACGACACGATCGCGGGTGCCAATGCCGCGCGGCTCGGCAGCGCCATCGAGGGGCGCCTTGCCGAAGGTGACGTCGATGCCTTCGCCTTCGAGGCGCCGCCGCATCTCAAGGGGACGATCGTCGCCGCGCTCGTCACGCTCGACGGCTCGGCGGCGCTGACGCTCGTCGACGATGCCGGGCGGCCGCTCGGGACCGCGCGCACGCTGCCCGAGATCCGGGTCAGGACCGCGACGGTCGAGCGCTCGCTCGACGCGCCGCGCTACTACGTGCTGGTGCTGGGCCTGGCGGGGACCGCCACCTACCACCTGACCGTCACCGCCGCCCGCTGGCGCTGACGGCGCGTCAGGCCAGCGCCTTGGCGAGCCGCGGCAGGTCGAAGTCCGCCGCCTCGAGATCGCTGAGGGCAACGCCACCGGCGGCGAGCAGGCGGCGCGCGGCCATGTGCGGCGCCGGGGCGTTGACGGTCTCGACCGCGCTCAGCCGGTCGCCGGCGAGGCTCAGGACCACGAGCCGGCCCGCCGGCGACGGCACGACGATGGTGCGGTCCGTCGGGCTGCGCAGGCCCGCGATCTGCAGCTTGGCGCTCGCCTGGTCGCTCCAGAACCACGGGACCGCGGCATAGGGCTCGGCGTCGCCGGTGGCGATGCGGCGCGCGACGTGGCGGGCGTGATCGACCGCCGCCTGCACCGACTCGAGCCGGACGGGGCGGCCATCCGCGGCCGGGAACTCCGCGACGTCGCCGAGCGCGGAGACCGCGGGATCGCTGCTGACGAGGCGCGCATCAAGGGTGACGCCGTTGCCGGTGGCGATCCCGGCGGCAGCCGCGAGGTCGTCGTTCGGGCGCACGCCGGCGGCGAGGAGCAGGAGGTCGCCCGCGACGCGCTCGCCGCCCGCGAGCCGCACCGCGCCAGGCTCGACGCCCGTGGCAGCGGCGCCGAGGAGCACGCGGGTGCCGAGATCCTGGTGCAGCTTGAGGAAGGCGTCGGACACCTCGGGCGAAACGACGCGCTGCATCAACCGGTCGGCCGCCTCGATCACCGTCACCGCCAGCCCGGCGGCGCGCGCGACCGCGGCGAACTCGAGGCCGATGAAGCCGCCACCGATCACCACCGCACGGCCGCCGGCGGCGAGGCGGCTGCGCAGCCCCTCGGCGTCAGTGAGCGTGCGCAGGCCGGCGACGGAGCCCATGGAAACCGCTGGCGCCAGCCCGTCGATCGGCGGCGCTGCGTTGCGCGCGCCGGTGGCGAGGATCAGGTGGTCGTAGGCGAGCCGCGCGCCGGCGTCGGTCTCGATCCGCGCCGCGGCGCGGTCGATGCGGCAAACGTGCGCGTTGAGCCGGGTGATGCCGGCGTCGTCGTAGAACTTCGCCGGCCGCAGCGCGAGCCGATGCGCGTCGCCGTCCTTCATGTAGCCCTTCGAGAGCGGCGGGCGCTGGTAGGGCAGCCCCGGCTCGTCGCCGACGAGCGTGATCGCACCGGTCCATCCGTCCTGGCGCAGGCTGGCCGCGGCCTGGGCGCCGCCCTGGCCGGCGCCGACGATGACGATTTGGTCGGGGGGCACGGGGCGCGGACGGCTAGTCGGCGGCCTGCGCCTCGGCGCGGCTCTTGCCGGCGACCTGCTGCGCGAGCGTCGCGGCCATGAAGCCGTCGAGGTCGCCGTCGAGCACGCCCTGGGTGTCGGAGGTCTCGAACCCGGTCCGCAGATCCTTGACCATCTGGTAGGGCTGCAGGACGTAGCTCCGGATCTGGTTGCCCCAGCCGGCGTCGCCCTTGGCCTCGTGCTGGGCGGTGATCGCCTCGTTGCGGCGGCGCAGCTCGAGCTCGTAGAGGCGCGACTTCAGCGCGGCCATGGCGTTGGCGCGGTTCTGGTGCTGCGACTTCTCCGAGGAGGTCACGACGATGCCGGTCGGCAGGTGGGTGATCCGCACCGCGGAATCCGTGGTGTTCACGTGCTGGCCGCCGGCGCCCGACGAGCGGTAGGTGTCGATGCGGATGTCGTTCGGGGCGACATCGATCTCGATGTTGTCGTCGACCACCGGATAGACCCAGACCGACGAGAACGAGGTGTGCCGGCGCGCGGCCGAGTCGAAGGGCGAGATGCGCACCAGCCGATGCACGCCCGACTCGGACTTCAGCCAGCCGTAGGCGTTGGCGCCGTTGATCCGGTAGGTGACCGAGCGGATGCCGGCCTCCTCGCCCGGGTTCTCCGAGATCAGCTCCACCTTCATGCCGTGCGCCTCGGCCCAGCGCACGTACATCCGCGCGAGCATCGCCGCCCAGTCGCAGCTCTCGGTGCCGCCGGCGCCGGCGTTGATCTCGAGGAAGGTGTCGTTGCCGTCGGCCTCGCCGTCGAGCAGCGCCTCGGTCTCGGCTTGCGCCGCGCGCTCGCGCAATGACCGGATCGCCGCCTCGGCGTCGGCGACCACGGCCTCGTCGCCCTCGGCCTCGCCGAGCTCGATGAGCTCCTTCTGGTCGGAAAGCTCGCGGGCAAGCGACGTGTAGGCGTCGAGCGCGTCGACGAGCGTCTGGCGGTCGCGCATCAGCTTCTGCGCGCGCGCCGGATCGTTCCAGAGCTCGGGGTTCTCGGTCATCGCGTTCAGCTCCTCGAGCCGGTGCCCGACCGTCTCCCAGCCGAGGCGCTGGCGCAGCAGGGCGAGCGACTTCTCGATCTCCTCGATCAGGCGTTCGGTCTCGGCGCGCATGTTGCCTCCTCGGGGTCGAAGCCGCGGTTCTATCGCCGCGCGCCGCAAGGGTAAAGGTGCGGCCGGCGCGCGCTCCGCCTCGGCTCCCGGGAGGCGGGCGGCGCTTGGGCGGCTTCGGCGGGGCGCGGCCTTTGCCGCGATCTTGTGCGCGCGGTGCGCGCATTGTCTTCTTTGCTGGTTTTCCGGCTGTTGCCGGAAAACGACTGCTCTCCAGGTTTCAAGGCCGTATGAAAGCCTGAAGGA
>JBDHSS010000310.1:0-3914 GCA_039808205.1 Paracoccaceae bacterium
TGACCCACTGATTAAAAGTCAGTTGCTCTACCGACTGAGCTACGGGCCCACGCTGCCGGAGACCTATGCGGCTGGCCCTTTCCGGTCAACCCGGATCGCCGCCCTACCCCCGATATCCGCCTGTTCCCGCAGGCTTTGCCTGCACAGCGGCGCTCTATTGGCCGAGATCGCCGGCGGCGTCAAGCCCCGCGGCGCCTACGGGAACGATGGTGGAACCGTCCGGCCGTCCGGCGAGCGTCCGGCCGGACGGAAAACAGTTGGAAGGCCGAGGCAGGTGGAGCACTGGCCACAGCCTAAGCGAGCATGGCGGTTCCACCCTATTGACGTTCCGCGTAGGGTAGGTAGAGCTCGCGAGGAGCCCTGCTATGCGATGCTTTGACCCACGCCGGAGTGCCGAATTCGGTAGGTGCTATGCCGTATCCGCCCGACGCGTACTCTCGAACGTTGCGCCTTCTCTTACGGAGATGAGGCGCGCGACCAAGATGTCCGAGTGGGAAGCCGCCTATAGATCGGGCATCGTTACCGTTCGCTCTTCCCTCCATGTTCTACACAAGGTTGATGGTCTTCGCTCTCCCCAGTTAGCGGCGTCGGTTCGGTCACGCTTCTCCCTATGGAAGCAATCAACCGAGAGCAATTTCCTCCTCCTTGAAGACGAGCGCAATATGCTCTTAAAGGAGGGTCGATCAGCCTTCCGCCGCGAGGTTACGGAGGGCTACTTAGGCGAACCGCGGCTACTTGCCGGAAGTCAACTCAGAACAGGTAGCGAGATTGTCGAGTTCTTTGCGAGTTGGGCTCTCAACGAAATCGTGAGCATCGAAGATGACGCTTGGGGCGCGCGCCGAGCGGAGCGCTTGGGGTCGCCGCCCGCGCCAAAGGCCAATTGACGAACGGTGTTCGGCCGGCCTAGGGTCGGTGGTGCGCCCTCCCGGACTTGAACCGGGAACCTGAGGGTACGAACCGCACGCTCTATCCATTGAGCTAAGGGCGCACACCGACCACGAAGGCCCCGGTCAGTAGAGGGCCGCAAACCCCTCTACTGACCGACACCTTGACGATTTCAGGCAAGTGCGCCTGAGTCGCAACAACAATGTGCGGCGGCGCCCCAAGATATTGTGGTTGACAGGGATCCCGACCTCTATGGCCGGTTAACGGCAGGTTAACATTCGAGTCGAGACAAGAAGTTCGTTACAGTTCCCGCGTGCCGTCGATGATCTCGATGAGCCAGGCCTGATGGGCATCGGTCTGCCAGGCGCGACCGACGCAGGCCTCGGCCGCGCGGATGGCGTCGAGGCGGAGCTGGGCGGCGTCGTGGTCGACATCGGCCATGGTGTCCGGGATGGGCTCGAGCCCGAGGCGACCTGCAGCGCGAACGAAGGCCGCTGAGCCGTCGATCGTCACCTCGAGATCGAGGACCAGGAGCGGCAGCGCCAGGCGCAGGGCCCGCTCGGCGGCGGTCTGCTCGGCGATGTAGGTGGAGAGCGGAGTGTCGGTCATCGGCGGAGCCTGAGCTTGAGGCCGAGCTTGTCCACAGCGCTGAGCAGGTCCCCGGTTGTACCGGCTGCCCACTCGGCGAGCTGCGGGCGTTCGCGCGCCACCTCGTCGAGATGCTCGATCCGGTGCTCGATCGCGACCGTCAGCGCCTCCCGCTCGGCGGTGGTCATGGCGAGGTCCATCTTCACTTCGACGTCCTCTTCTTCGTTGGGCGCTTGATCGCGGCGACGGCGCGCGAGGCGGTTTCGAAGCTGGCCGGCATGTAGATTTCGCCGAGCTTCGGGTCGAAGCCGGCCTGGTTGCCGAGGGCGTCGCCGGCGTCGCGCGGGTTGGCGCCGCCGATGCGGGCCAGGTGCCCGAAAGTGCGGCGCAGGTCCCGGAACTGCAGGGTGGCAACGGTCGGCCGCGCCTTGGCCGCGGCCGACCGCACGCGGCCCCAGGCATCGCCGAACTGATCGAGTGTGTAGGGCCGGCCCGTCACCTCGTAGTGCAGGAGCTGCTGGCGGTCGCCAGCGGCCGCCAGCATTGCCTTCAGGGGCTTCATGACCTCGGGGTGCAGCTTCATTCCACCGACGTTTCCACGCTTCGAGCGGCGGAAAAGCCAGGCGGCACGGCGGAATTCGGAGGTCTCGGCCTTGCGGATGTCCGTCTGGCGCTGGCCCTGGAACACGGAGAGGAGGATGGCGAGCTCGATCGATAGTAGGCCTTCGGCCCGGGCGGCCGCGGTCAGCGCGTCGAGCTCGTCCCAGGTGGCGACGCGCGAGCGGCCGGCCGGGACGACGATGTCCATCTGCAGGCACGGGTTGTCGGCGCGCCAGCCGCGGCGCTTGGCGTAGGCGAGCAGGATCGAGAGCTTGCGGATCAGGCTGACCGCCTGGTGCGCGCCGCGGGTGCGGTAGCAGGTCTCGTACCACTCGACGACAATCGGCTGAGTGAAGTCGGCGACCAGGCTCGAGCCCCACACCTCCTCGATGATCCGGAACCCGCCGAGATAGTCGCGCTGCGTCGCCGGCTTCAGGGTGTCCCACTTCGGCGCCTTCTTGAAGGCCTCGATCGTCGCCTTCACGGTGCGGCCGCGATCGGGCGCCGCCCGCTTCTTCGGGCCGCCGCTCGAGCGCGCCTCGTCGACCAGCTCGTTAAGGCGCTCCGCTTCGCGCGTCGACCAGGTCAGGCGCTTGGCGTCGAGCTCGACGGGCGTGAAGCCGAGCTCGAGCAGGATGTCAGACGGCTCCCACCAGAGGCGCCAGGAGCCGTCGGCCCGCTGGCGCTGGCGCAGGCGCTGCGGCGGCGCCTTGATCGGGCGGGTCATTGCAGCGCCTCCACGGGCAGGCGCTGCTGCATCCCGGCGATCACGGTCGCCAGCATGGCCTGCAGGTCCTCGGCCGGCGGGCTGCCGAGGCAGTCGACGCGCAGCTCGTCGCCCGCCTCGCGGCGGATGACGAGCGCGAACTCGATCCGAGGCTGGTCGGCGTCGGGGTTGAGGCTCGCCTCGATCACCTCGAAAAGCTGCATCAGGCGGCTGCCGAGCTCGCCGAGCCGGACGATGGGATCGTTCATGACGGGCTGAACTCCGACAGGACGGCGAGCGCCCAGTTGTTGATCGCCATGTCGGCGTAGAGGGTGCTGATGGCCCGGCGTCCGTAGAGCTTCAGGATCCAGGTGCCGTTCCGCTCCTCGACCTCGACGCTGGCCCCAGCCATTGCCTCGCGGACCACGCGGTTCCTCGCGGCGAAGCCCGGGGCCGCGCGGCGCTCGCGGTAGATCACGCGGCGGACCTCGATGTCCAGGTACTGCATCGCGTTCACCTCCGGCACTGGCGGCGGCCGACGCCGATCGCCACGATGTCGCCGGAGAGGCGCTTCGTCGCCGGCTGCACCCAGTTGATCCAGACGTAGCGGCGGGCGGCCTCGGCGAAGGTGACGTGGACGAGGTGCGTGGTGCCGCTCGGCTCGCGGTCCGTGACGGTCAGCGCGCGGTGGCCGTTCACCCCGAGCGTGAAGCCGCGCGTCGGCCGCTGGTCGTTCGCGTCGACGATCGCGAGCCAGGTCTCGGTGGTGCGCGAGCCGAGGTCGAGGCGCAGGCGGCCGCCGCTGACGCCGTTGGTGTTCAGGAACGTGCCGCCGCCCGGCATGAACTGGTCGTTGGCGGTGCGGCCGCTCCTCGCGTGCGGCGCGCAGCCCCAGGCGCCGCAGTTGCCGGTGCGGATGTAGTCGAGCACGGTCGGCGCGCCGATCTGCCAGCCGTCGGGCAGGGCGAGCGCCTCGGCGGTGGTGATGGTGGCGGCATTGGCGGGCGCGCAGGAATTGACGACGACGGCGCAGACCGCGACGTAAGCCGTCAGGAGGGCGAGGCGGATGGCGATACGCATGGGTAGATCGTTTCCTCGAAGGAGATGAGCCTCAGGCGCGGCGCGCCTGGTGCAG
>JBDHSS010000311.1:0-3898 GCA_039808205.1 Paracoccaceae bacterium
AAGATGCAGCTCTCCTACGCGGTGCAGAACACCCTGCGCTCGATCGGCACGCGGGTGTCGAGCCACATCGTCCAGCGCTTCGGCATGAAGAACACCCTGCAGTCCGACCACCTGACGATCAAGCTGACCGGCTCCGCCGGCCAGTCGCTCGCCGCCTTCGCCGCGCCCGGCCTCAAGATCGAGGTGATGGGCGAGGCCAACGACTACGTCGGCAAGGGCCTCTCCGGCGCGACCGTCGTGGTGCGGCCGCCGCTCGGCTCGACGCTGGTGCCGCACGAGAACGCCATCATCGGCAATACCGTGCTCTATGGCGCGACTGCGGGCTCGCTCTTCGCCAGCGGCCGCGCCGGCGAGCGGTTCTGCGTTCGCAACTCGGGTGCCGAGGTGGTGGTCGAGGGCTGCGGCTCGAACGGCTGCGAGTACATGACCGGCGGCACGGCTGTGATCCTCGGGCGGTTCGGCGACAACTTCGCCGCCGGCATGACCGGGGGCATGGCCTTCCTCTACGATCCCGAGGGCGAGCTCGACCTCCGGCTCAACGCCGAGACGGTGATCGCCGTGCCGGTGCGCGCGGCCGCCTGGGAGGGCGTCTTGCGCGCGCTGATCGAGCGTCACGCGCGCGAGACGGCGAGCCCGCGCGCGATCGAGATCCTGCGGCACTGGGACGAGGCGCTGCCGCAGTTCCGCCAGATCGTGCCGAAGGAGATGCTGAACCGCGTCGCCCATCCGCTCAGCGACGAGCCGGAAGCGGCGCGCGCGTGACGGATCGGTAGGGGTTGGCATCAACGACCGAAGCAGGGCCTTTCGGCCCTGCGAGTCCCGGTCCGACAGGCGAACGCATGCGTTCGCCGGGCGGTTCGGTGGAGCGCGGGACGCGGGGAGACGAAGGGGTGTCGTGTGTCGCCGACGGTGGTAATCCGTCCGCGTCCGCCTTGGCGGATGCGTCGTGACGCATCCGCCCCCGGAAGGGCGGATGCGGACGGGTTTGTCACTCGCCAAATCCGTCGGGAACGGCACCGTGGGTGACGGCGCCACCGCTTGACCCCGCTCCGGCCCGGTCCATAGTCTCGTCCGACCCCGCCCGAGCCGGTGCTGCCTCCGTTGATGACCCCGCGTCCCCCGTTGAGCGAGCTGTCCGACCGCAGTCGCGAGGTGTTCCGCCGGCTGGTCGAGACCTATCTCGAGACCGGCGAGCCCGTGGGCTCGCGGACGCTGGCGCGCACGCTCGCCGAAGGCGTCTCCGCCGCCACCATCCGCAACGTGATGCAGGATCTCGAGCAGCTCGGCCTGCTCGACAGCCCGCACCCCTCCGCCGGCCGGCTGCCGACGCAGCTCGGCCTGCGGCTCTTCGTCGACGGCATCCTCGAGGTCGGCGACGTTTCGGGCACCGAGCGGGCGGAGATCGAGCGCAGCCTGTCGGCGCAGGACGGCGACCTGCCGGCGATCCTCGACCGGGCCGCCGACATGCTCTCGGGCCTCACCCACGGCGCGAGCCTCGTGCTCGCCCCGAAGACCGAGGCGCCGATCCGCCACATCGAGTTCGTCTCGCTCGGGCCCGACCGCGCGCTCGTCGTCCTCGTGACCGCCGACGGGCAGGTCGAGAACCGGCTCTTCACCCCGCCGCTCGGCCTCACCCCGTCGGCGATGCGCCAGGCGGCGAACTTCCTCAACGCCATCCTGCAGGGCCGCACCCTCGGCGAGATGCGCGGCGTCGTCCTCGCCGAGATCGCGCGGCGCCGGGCCGAGCTCGACGAGCTGTCGCGGACGCTGGTCGAGACCGGGGCCGCGCTCTGGACCAACGAGGGCGACCGCGACCGCCTGATCGTGCACGGCCGCTCGAACCTGCTCGAGGGCACCGCCGACGCGGGCCAGCTCGAGCGCATCCGCGAGCTCTTCGACGACCTCGAGCGCAAGCGCGACCTCGCCCAGCTTCTCGACCTGACCGAGGGCGGCGCTGGGGTGCGGGTGTTCATCGGCTCGGAGAACAAGCTTTTCTCACTTTCGGGTTCCTCTCTCGTGGTCTCTCCCTATATGAATGCGGACCGCAGGATCATCGGCGCGGTGGGCGTCATCGGGCCGACCCGGCTGAACTATGGCCGGATCGTGCCGATCGTCGACTACACCGCCCAGCTGGTCGGTCGGCTGGTGTCGAGGCGGGGCTAGACAGGACGGACAGGATGGCGAAGCACAAGAACAAGCACGAGCTGATGGAGGAGATCGGGGATCCGTTCCTCGATGACCCCGAAGCCGAGACCGAGACCGCCGAGGACGAGATCTCCGGCGCCGCGGCCGACGCCGACGAGGCCGCCGCGCTCCGTGCCGAGGTCGCCGACCTCAAGGACCGCCTGCTCCGCGCGCTCGCCGACGCCGAGAACATCAGGAAGCGCGCCGAGCGCGACCGCCGCGACGCCGAGCTCTACGCCGCGACCCGGTTCGCGCGCGACCTGCTCTCGGTCAACGACAACTTCGACCGCGCGCTCGACGCCGTCACCGACAGCGTGCGCGCCGCCGCGCCCGGCCTCATCGAGGGCATCGAGCTGACCCGCCGCGACCTGCTCTCGGTCTTCGAGCGCCACAAGATCGTCAAGGTCGAGCCCGCGCCCGGCGAGCGCTTCGATCCGAAGCTGCACCAGGCGATGTTCGAGGCGCCGGTGCCCGGAACCCGCGCCGGCGACATCATCCAGGTGATGAGCCCCGGCTTCACCATCGGCGAGCGGCTGCTGCGCCCGGCGCAGGTCGGCGTCTCCTCCGGCGGCCCGGCCATGCCGAACCCCGCCGCCTGACGCATGGTCGACCTCGTGATCGCGCCGCCGGCGCCGGTGACGCTGCCGGTGCTCGGCTCGGCCGCCCGCTTCCCGGTGCGGCGGGTATACTGCATCGGCCGCAACTACGCGGCGCACGCGGTCGAGATGGGGCACGACCCCGACCGCGAGCCGCCGTTCTTCTTTCAGAAGAACCCCGACAACCTCGATCCCTCGGGCGAGTTTCCCTATCCGCCGCAAAGCCGGGACGTCCACCATGAGGTCGAGCTCGCCGTGGCGCTCGGCGGCGGCGGCAGCGACGTGGCGACGGACGCGGCGCTCGGCCTCGTCTGGGGCTATGCGGTCGCCCTCGACATGACCCGGCGCGACGTGCAGGACGAGGCGAAGCGGCTGAAGCGGCCGTGGGAGACCTCGAAGGCCTTCGAGCGCTCCGCCCCGATCGGTCCCTTGGTGCCGGCGGCGAGCCTCGGCCACCCGAGCGAGGGCCGGATCACGCTGGCAGTCAACGGCGAGATCCGCCAGGAGGGCGACCTCAACCAGCTGATCTGGAAGGTGCCGGAGATGATCGCCTTTCTCTCGGGCTACTTCACCCTCGCCCCCGGCGACGTGATCCTGTCGGGCACGCCCGCAGGCGTCGGCCCCGTCGAGCGCGGCGACCGGCTCGAGGCGCGCATCGCCGGCCTGCCGCCGCTCGACGTGCGCGTGGTTTGAGCGACCTCGGCCCGACCGCGGCGGCGCGCTTCGGCCGCGTCCGCCGCACCGCCTCGGCGATCCTGCTGGCCCTCGTCGCCGTGTTCGTCGGCAGCCATTTCGTGCCGCAGACGCTCGTGACCGGGCTCGTCCGCGCGATGGCCGAGGCGGGCATGGTCGGCGGCCTTGCCGACTGGTTCGCGGTCGAGGCGCTGTTCCGCCGGCCGCTCGGCCTGCCGATCCCGCACACGGCACTCTTGCCGCGCAACCAGGCGCGTGCCGCAGAGAACGTCGGCCGCTTCTTCGAGACGCATTTCCTCGAGCCGGCGGCGCTCGAGGCGCGGGTGCGACAGGCCGAGCCCGCGCGCCGCATTGCCGCCTGGGCGGCGCGGCCGGCGAATGCGGCGATCGTCGCGCGCCAGCTCGTCGATCTCGCCACCGCGCTC
>JBDHSS010000312.1:0-3888 GCA_039808205.1 Paracoccaceae bacterium
GCCGGCGGTGGCGGCGACCTCGCGGATGCGCAGCGCCACCTCGTCCTCGCCCTTGGCGACGCAGACCGGCGCCGAGCCGCGCGCCCGGCTCCACTTGAGCGCCACCGCGACGTGGGTCGGGTTGACGACGACGACGTCGGCCTTCGGCACGTCGAGCAGCATGCGGTTGGTGGCGATCGCCTGGGCGCGGCTGCGGCGCTGCGACTTCACGTGCGGATCGCCCTCGGCCTGCTTCGCCTCCTCGCGCAGCTCCTGGAACGACATCCGGTGCCGCCGGGCGTGCTCGAAGCGCTGCCAGAAGAAGTCGATCGCCGCGACGCTGACCGCGATGACGCAGGTGATCGACAGGAGCACGACGAAGGCGCGCAGTACCATCGCCCCGAGCACGCGCGCGTCGGCCGTCGCGGCGCCGATCATCGGGTCGATGTCGCGCACGAGGTAGATCGCGAGTGCGGTCGCCACTGCGACGAGCTTGGCGGCGGCCTTGCCGAACTCGACCAGCCCCGCGGCGCCGAACTTGCGCCCCGCATTGCCGATGATCGAGAGGCGCGACGCCTTCGGCATCAGCTTCTCCGCCGAGAAGGTGACGGCCTGCTGGGCGAAGAGTCCAATGAGGACGGCGGCGGCGGGCACGAGGAAGACCGGCGCCAGCGCGCCGAGCGCCTCGCCGAGGATCGCCCCGACGAGCCTGGGCCCGCCGGGGCCGAGCACCATCCCCTCGAGGCGATCGGGCTGCGACAGGAAGACCATCAGCACCGAGCCCGCATGCTGAAGCGCGAAGGCTCCCGCGGTCATGGCGACGGCAAGGAGCCCGAGGTAGGCCGCGGCCACCGTGACGTCGGCCGAGCGCGGGATGTCGCCGCGGCGCCGCGCCTCGGCGAGCTTCTGCGGCGTGGGGTCGAAGACCTTCTCGCCGCCGCCGCCTTCGCCCTCGCTCATCGCGGCAGCGCCAGCGGGTCGGCGAGGACCAGGTCGAGCCGCTGGCTCCAGTGGTGGAGCAAAACCGGCGCCGCGAGCAGGAGCAGGAGCAGTCCGCCGGCGGTCAGCGCCGGCGCGCCGATGAACGACACCATGAGCTGCGGCATCGCGCGGTTGATGACGCCGAGCGCGACGTTGTAGGCGAAGGCCGCGATCACGAACGGCGCGGCGAGCGAGAAGCCGAGCGCGAAGCTCTCGGCGACGCGCGCGGTGCCCCAGCGCGCCACGTCCGACGCCGGCACCGGCAGGCCCATCGGCAGGATCTCGTAGGAGCGCGCCATGGCGATCGCCGCCTTGACGTGCAGCCCCGAGGCGACGGCGAGCGTGATGCCCGCGAGCATCAGGATGTTGCCGATCGCGGGCATCGGGTCGGGCGCGACGCCGGCGCCGAACATCTGCGCGAGTGCGGTCGACTGCGCGATGATAGAGCCGGCGAACTGCAGCGCCATCACCATCAGCCGGAGCGCGAGGCCGAGCATCAGGCCGATCGTCGTCTCAATGACCAGCATGGCGAGGAACGGCCGCAAGGGGTCGGTGCGGACCAGATCGGGCGCCAGCATCGGCCAGACGACGAGCGTGAAGGCGACGGTCAGCGCGAGGCGGACCCGCACCGGGATCGTGCGCTCGCCGAAGCCGGGCAGGAACGCCATGACGCCGCCGATGCGGGCAAAGACGAGAATGACGCCGAGAAGCGCCGCGTCCGTCAGGTCGAGGAGCGCGCCGAGGCCCTCGAACATCAGGCGAGGCCGAGGACGGCGGGCTTGGCCCCGGTGCCGATCTCCTCGAAGGAGAGGACGGGGTTGCGGATGCCCTTGGCGCTGAGGACGGTGTGCAGGAAGCGCCGGCGCTTGGTCGAGGTGACGACCGCCGGATAGCGGCCCTGCGCGCCGGCATGGGCGATGCGTTCGGCGACGGAATTGGCCAGTCGGTTGAACTCGGACGGCGGCAGCGCGACGTCGACGATCCCCGAGCCGTCGGGCAGCTGGTACTTCTGGAACGTCTCCTCCCAGGCCGGCGCGAGCTGGATCAGCGGCAGCGCGCCGTCGGCCTCGGTGAGCCCCGCGACGAGCTGGAAGCCGAGGCGGTGGCGGACGTGCTCGCAGACCACCTCGGCGCTCGCCTGCGGGGCATGGGCCTCGGCGATGCCCTCGAAGATCAGCGGCAGGTTGCGGATCGAGACCCGCTCCTCGAGCAGGAGCCGCAGCACCGACTGCAGCATGTCGATCGGCACCTTGTCGGGCACGAACTCGTCGAGCATGCGCCGGTTGGCCTCGGCGCGCCGGGTGTCGCTGAGCGTCGTGAACTCGTCGAGCAGGCGCCTGAGGCTGCGGCGGGTGAACAGCCGGCCGAAGTTCGACTTGACGATCTCAAGGAGGTGCGTGGCGACGACCTCGGTCGGGGTGACGACGGAGAGGCCCATCAGCACCGCCTCCTCCTGCCGCGACGGCAGGATCCAGCGCGCCGGCGCGCCGTAGACCGGCTCGGCGACCTGCCGTCCGTCGGGCGCCGGCGCCGCCTCGTCCGGCAGGAGGACGAGGACGCGGTCGGTCTCGATCACGCTCTTCGCCACCTCGACGCCTTGGATGCGAATGACGTAGCTGCCGGGCGCGAGGCCGGGATTGTCGGTCAGACGGATCTCGGGGAGGATCAGGCCGAACTCGGTGGCGATGTGGTTGCGCATGTTGAGGATGCGCGCATCGAGGCCGGTCGCCTCGTCCATCACCACCGGCACCAGGTTCGGCGCGAACTCCATGTGGATCTCGTCGATGTCGAGCAGGTCGCCGAGCGACTTCTTCGCCGGCGCCTTGGCCTCCGGCGCCGCGGTGGCCGCGGCCGCCGCCTTGGCCCTGGCCTCGCGCGCGAGCCAGGCAGCCGCGCCGAGCGAGCCGGCGCCGATCATGAACGGGACGAACGGTAGGCCGGGGATGAAGGCGAAGAGCGCCATCAGGACGGCGACGGTGCCAAGCGCCGTCGGATAGCCGCCGAGCTGGCGGATGAGCGCGAGGTCGGTCGACCCGACCGTGCCGCCCTTGGAAAGCAGCATCGCGCTCGCGATCGAGATGATGACCGCCGGGATCTGGGTGACGAGGCCGTCGCCGACGGTGAGGATCGAGTAGGTCTCGAAGGCGTCGGCGACGGGCATCCCATGGACGAGAACGCCCATCGCGAGGCCGACGACGAGGTTCAGGAGCGTGATGAGCAGGCCCGCGACCGCGTCGCCCTTGACGAACTTCGAGGCGCCGTCGAGCGAGCCGAAGAACGTCGTCTCCTCCTGCTCGATCCGCCGCCGCTCGCGGGCCTCGGCGTGGGAGATGGCACCGGCCGCCATGTCGCTGTCGATGGCGAGCTGCTTACCGGGCATTGCGTCGAGCGCGAAGCGCGCGCCGACCTCGGCCATGCGGCCGGCACCCTTGGTGATGACGATGAAGTTGACGATGAGGAGCACGCCGAAGACCACGAGCCCGAGCGCCACCGAGCCGCCCATGATGAACATGGCGAAGCCCTCGATGACGTGGCCCGCGGCCTTGGTGCCGGTGTGGCCCTGGCCGATGATGAGCTTGGTCGACGAGACGTTGAGCGAGAGCCGCAGCATCAGGCTCGCGAGGAGCACCGTCGGAAACGCCGAGAAGTCGAGCGGCCGCTGGATGAAGAGCGTGATGGTGAAGATCAGGATCGCCAGCGCGAACGACGCGGCGAGCCCCATGTCGAGGATCCACGACGGCATCGGCAGCACCATCATGGCGATCACCGCCATGAGCGCCATCGCGAGGGCGACGGTCGGCTGGTAGAAGGCGCGCAGGCTCAGCGTCATGGTCAGAACAGCCCCCCGCGCGCCGCGCCGAGCAGTGGCTGGCCGGCGGGCGCGATGAGGCTGCCGCCGCCCTGGGCGAGAAGCCCGCCTGCGGCCGG
>JBDHSS010000313.1:0-3849 GCA_039808205.1 Paracoccaceae bacterium
CGCAGGGCGGAAACTCGTTCACGGTGAAGAAGTTGTCCGGCAGGTTCGACCAGAAGTTCTCGCCGTCCTTCAGCTGGGTGTAGTCGGCGACCGGCAGCGGCACCGAGATCATCTGCGGCATCGGGTTGCCCTCGAGCGCCGAGATCGCCGCCTTCATCGAGATCGCCACCAGCCCCGGCGACTGGCCGATCGAGATGCCCTTGAGCCCCTCGTCCGCGTGCGCCGCGACCATCTTGCGGAAGCCGTTCTCGCTCTCGCCGGCGACCGGGACCATCGGGTGCTTCGCGTCCATCATCGCCTGCACGACGCCAGTGGTGCCGCCCTGGACGATGAAGGCGTCGAACGGCCCGTTCACCGCGATCGCGTCGGCGGTCACCTTCTGCGCGGTGCCGTCGTCCCAGTTGCCGACCACCTGGACCACGTCCCACTTGCCGCCGGTCGCGTCGAGCACGTCGTGGATGCCCTTGGAGCGGTCGCGGTCGACCGAGTTTCCGGGCACGCCGCGGACCTCGAGGATCTTGCCGCCGGTCTTGCCCTCGGCCTTCAGCTGATCGACGACGAACTGGCCCCAGAGCTTGCCCATCTGCAGCTGGTCCTCGTTCACCATCATCACCTTGTCGGTGTCGAGGATGTTGTCGAACGGTACGATAACCACGTTGTTCTTGTCGGCCAGCCGGATCACCCGGTCGAAGCCGTCGGGCGAGACGGCGATCGTCACGATCGCGTCGTAGCCCTGGTTGATGAAGTCCTCGATGGCGCCGAGCTGTGCGGGCGCATCGGTTCCGGTCGAGACGACCTTGAATTCCTTGATCTTGTCCTTGACCGACAGGTCCTCGGCAAATGCCTTGGCCGTCTTGATCATCTGGATGCGCCAGGTGTTGCCGACAAAGCCGTTCACCACCGCGATCCGATAGGGCCCGTCCTTCTTCGGCCATTGCAGATAGGCGGTGTCGCTGCTCCAGGGCTTGAAGCATTCGGGGTCCGCGCCCGGACCCTTCACCCTTTCGGGGCCCGCGTAGGCCGCGGTGGCCGTCGCCAGGACGGCAAGCAGCGTCAGTCCATGCAAGGCTTTCATGCGTTATTCCTCCCGGTGGCCCGCCGTTCTCTGCCGGCGATCTCGCGGCCCGTGGTCCGGGCCGGCGTTGGCGGAAGTGTCGTTGCGGCGCGGGAGTCTGTCAATCGGGCGTCGCGCCGACGTTTGACGCGGACGCCGCGCGCGAGGCCGCCGCCGAGGGGCATGCGGCGGCCTCGCGCCGACGGGACGCCGAGGCGTCAGCCGTTGTCGGACTTGTATTCCGGGCGGTCCTTGAGCGCTTCGGGGGTCAGCGTCGTCATCAGCTCGACCGTGCCGCCCTCGTCGCGGGTCGCGGCCACCTCGTCCGGCTGCAGGAGCACAGTGGTCTCGCCGAAGCCGAGGAAGCCGCCGAAGCGCGCGACGATGTTCGACACGTGCCCGGTGGCATCGGTCACCACGTCGTCGACGGAGGCCACGGTGTCGCCGTCCACGGTCTTGATGTCGGCGCCGATCAGGTCGTCGCGCGATAGCGTCGCGATGTCGACCGGCGTCCTCGCGGGCTCGGCCGGCTGGACCGCCATCGTGCCCGGGGTCGGCTGGGCGGCTGGTGCAGCCGGGGCGGGGTCCGTCGCAGGCGGCGTCGCGGGGGTGGTTTGCGCGCCGGCGCCGGTCCCGATCACCAGGAGCGCGGCCAGCGCGCTCGTCGTCAGCAGGGTCTTCGTCTTCATCGCAAGTCCTCGGTTGCTGCGCCGACGATCGTTCGCCGACTACCGTGACAGCAACGCTTGCCCGAGGGGAGAGTTCCGGGCGCACCGGCGGCCGCGCAGCTTTCGGCCGGCAACGTGCTGAAAAGGTTCAGTCTACCACAGCAGGCGCCCCCGGCCCGCGAGCGCTTGCGCCAGCGCGTCGCGGAGCGCCTGCGGCGAGTAGGGCTTGCGCACCGTGGGCACCGCCTGCAGCCCTTGCGGCAGGCTGGCCGCGTCGCCGTAGCCGCTCGCGAAGATGATCGGCAGCGGCCGCTCGATGAGCCGCCGGGCCAGATCCTCCGAGCTGCGGCGGCCGATCACCAGATCGAGCACCGCCGCGTCGACCGTCTCCCGCGCGAGGATCGCCTCGGCCTCCTCGATCGAATGCGCGACGAGCACGTTGCCGGCGCCAAGCCCCGACAGCATGTCGGCGGTGTCGAGCGAGATCAGGGCATCGTCTTCGAGCAACAGGAGACGGATGCCCGCGAGCGGGGCGCTTTCGAAAGAGGTCACTGACCAAGACTCCATACGTCGCGCTGGCGCGCGGGGGCGGCGGCGTTGAGTTCCATCCCTGACCGCAAGCCGCGGCTGATGGGCGAGTTCCCGATGATGCCGGCGCGTTTCGCGCCCCCGATCTGCCCCCGGTGGCCGGCAGATCGAAGCGCCCGGCGACGCCAGTGTCGCACTGTCCGCGGATCGGCGCATTAACATTTGTCCGTCGGCGGACTCGTCTTTCGGGGAGTGCGGCTCCAACGATCGGCGGGCATTCGCGAGCGCTTTCGGCGTCGGAACAATCGGGCCTCGCCGCTGGTTCAACCGTAGGAAGATGACATCCCGGCAGGGATGGGCAGATGAGGAGATGGTCCCCTGGCCGACGTCACGCGATTTGCCGGCTTCAGCTCGCCGCTGCGGCTTGCCCGCGACCCGTTCCTGAGCCGCGAGGACAAGCTCAGCGGGCTCGCGACCTGGCGCGACGTGGTGGTGCGGCACCTGGGCGGTGCCGATCCGGAGCGCCGGCTGCGGCTGGTGCGGGAGATCGACCGCGCGCTCGGCCATCTCCACGAACGCTCATCCTGAGGCGCGCGCCGGCTCGGGCGCCGGCTCTGCCGGCAGGCCGGCGCCGGGAAAGACGATCTCGCAGACCAGGCCCTCGGGGCGGAAGTCGAGCGTCACCTTGCCGTTCAGCGTCGTCCCGACCAGCCGCTCAAGCAGCACCCGGCCGAAGCCATGCCGCTCCGGCGGCACGACCGGCGGGCCGCCGGTCTCGCGCCAGAGGATGCGCACGTTGCCGAGGCCGTCGCGCGTCCAGCCGACATCGACGTGCCCGGCCACCGAGGATAGCGCGCCGTACTTGCTGGCGTTGGTCGCGAGCTCGTGGAACGCGAGCCCGAGGTTCTGCGCCACATCGGGCGTCAGCGTCAGCGCCGGCCCGGCGAGGGTCAGCTGCGGCGCATCCGGCGCGATCGTGGGCGAGATGCTGGCGGCGACGAGCTCACGCACGTCGGCACCGTGCCAGGACTGCGTGACCAGCAGGTCGTGCGCCGCCGCGATCGCGCGGAGCCGCGACGAGAAGTCGGAGATGAACCCATCGAGATCGCCCGACAGGCTCGCGGTCTTGCGCGCCATCGCCTGGATCACCGCGAGCAGGTTCTTCGACCGGTGCGTGAGTTCGCGCAGCATCAGCCGGATGCGCTGCTCGTCGCGACGCCGCTCCGTCAGGTCGAGCGCGGTGGCGATGATGCCGATCACCGCGCCGTCGATGCTGCGCTTGGGCTCGAAGCGCACGTCGTAGTAGCGCAGTGTGCCGCCGACCTCGATCTCGATCTCGATGCTCTCGCGCGCGCCGGTTTCGAGCACCCGCTGCTTCGGCGCGCGCAGCCGCGCTGCGTCGGCTTCGGGGAAGAGCTCGTCGTCGCTGTGGTCGATGAAGTCCTCCGCGCGCGTGCCGGGGGGCGGATTGTAGACGTAGGTGTAGACGAGATCGGCGTCCTGCTCGAAGACGGTGATCGGCGAGTTGTCGAGCGCCAGCTCGAAGCGCTGGTAGGCCGAGGCGAGCTGCGACGCCATCGCGGTCAGCCGCACCTCGAA
>JBDHSS010000314.1:0-3844 GCA_039808205.1 Paracoccaceae bacterium
TCGCCGACGAAGGGCGGGATCATGATGCGGACGCCGTTGTCGAGGATCGCGGGCTTGAACGAGTTGGCCGCGGTCTGTCCCTTCACCGCCGGCTCGGTCTCGACCACGGTGCAGGTGACCTTGTCGGGCAGCTGCGCGTTCAGCGCCTCGTCCTCGTAGTACTCGACGAGGATGGTCATGCCATCCTGCAGGAACGGCCGGCGGTCGCCGAAGATGTCGGCAGGGATCGTCACCTGCTCGAACGTATCGGCATCCATGAAGTGCAGCAGGCCGTCGGATTCGTAAAGGAACTGCTGATCCTTCTGGTCAAGCCGCACGCGCTCGACCTTGTCCGCGGAGCGGAAGCGCTCGTTAAGCTTGCGATTGTCGCGGATGTTCTTGAGCTCGACCTGGGCGAAGGCGCCGCCCTTGCCGGGCTTTACATGGGAGACCTTTACCGCGACCCAGAGGCCGCCGTCGTGCTCGAGGATGTAGCCGGGGCGGATTTCGTTGCCGTTGATCTTGGGCATCGGGAGCGCGGTCCATCGCAAAGGGGAGGTTCGGGGCGGTGCTATAGGCGCAACTCGGGCCTGCGGCAAGCAGGCACCATCCCCACGCGTCGCCTGCACAGCATGCACGGACACGCCAAAGGACAGTCCCTTGCCGGCACGACGGTCGTTGCCGACGGATTGCCCGCGACGCGCCCGTCGTCTCCGCGCGTCTTTGGTGCCGGGCTCGCGCGCCCGAGCTGCGGGGGTTTTGGGTGCGCGGGTGACTAGACCAGAATCGACGAGTCGTAGTTCGCGGCGGTGAGGTTGGCGTGATAGCCGACGAGGGTCAGCTCCATGTACTCGTCGGAACCCGTCGACGGGACGAGGTGGGCGACGAGGATGGTGTCGTTGCCGCGATGGTAGTAGCCGACCTGATCGTAGTCGAGATCGCTCTGGGACGCCACCGCGCCGACGAACTGGTAGGGCGTGTCGTCGCGGAACTCCTTCTCGATGCGCAGCCGGTCTCCGGCCTCGAAGTCGATGATCTCTGCGTCGGGGAGAACGAACGCTCCGGTGGTCTGGTCGAGACCGGGCTCGGCACGCACCACGAAAAGGTCATTGCCGGCGCCGCCGGACAGGACCGCATGGCCCGGGCCGCCCCAGAGCGTGTCATTGCCGTCGCCGCCGGCGAGGTGGTCGGTGCCGATCCCGATCTGGACCTGCTGGACGGGGTCGAGGACCTGCGAGCCTTCGCCATAGATCAGGTCGTTGCCGGCGCCGCCGTTCAGGGTGTCGCCGCCGACCTTGGTGTAGGTGAACCAGCCGCCGATGATTGTGTCGTTGCCGCCGCCGGCGTAGACGACGTTCGAGCCATCCCCGACCTGGAAGTAGTTCGCCGCCGCGCTGCCGGTGATCGCGTCGTCGCCGCTGCCGGTCCAGACGTTCTCGATCGAGTCCACCGTGGAGCGGCTGTCGTCGTCGTTGAGGCGCAAGGTGCCGAGGCCGAGGTTGATCTGGGCCGAGGTCACGCCGAAGAAGGGCGTGGTCGGGTTGGCGGGGTTGTAGAGGGTCCCCGCATCCAGAATCAGCGTGTCCTCGCCGTCGCCACCATCGTAGACGTCCCGCCCGGCGTCGATGTGCACGATGCTGTCGCCGGCGAACCGGTAGGTCCGGCCGATGTTGAGATAGTCGTCGCCGGTGCCGCCGAGAAGCCGGTCGTTGCCGGCGCCGCCGGTCAGGTTGTCGTAGCCGTCGCCGCCGTCGACCTGATCGTTGCCGCAGCCGCCGACCAGGGTGTCGTTGCCGCCGTTCCCGACCAGCGTGTCGGCGCCCGCCATGCCGTAGAACGCGTTATGGCCATCGTCGCCGGTCATGCCGTCGCCGGCGCTGCCGCCGTCGATCGCCTCGATGCTGACAAGGCGGTCGATGCCATCGGCCAGCCGCACGATGCCGGTCCGGAGATCCGCGAGGATCGGCGTCGCGGCGCTCGCGTAGCTGGCGTGGTCGAGCCCCCGCCCGCCGTCCAGGAGATCGGCGCCCGACCCGCCAATCAGCGTGTCGTTGCCGCAGAGACCGAACAGCGAGTCCGCGCCGCCGAAGCCGAAGATGTGGTCGGGACGCTGGGTGCCGTTCAGCGTGTCCGGGCCGCTGCCGCCGTAAATGTATGCCATGAATCGCTCCTCAAACTGTCAGGAAAGTACGACACGAGCGGCAGTTCAGGACAAGCCGTTTCACCCTGCCGGCGAGAGCTGGGGCGGGAAGAACCGCGATCTGCGGAACGTTTCCGAAAGCGGCAGGGAGGTTCCATTCGGTCAGTGACCGCTACTCGGTAGCGCCGAGCCGCACCGCACGAGCCCGCCGTGGCGGCCACCCCGAATTGCGGCCTTGCGCGGAGCGCGGCGCCGCGATTTGCTGCGCGCGGCTCTGGCGAGGCAGCATGACCTATTCCGGCTGGCAGATCATCCGGCACGCGCTGACGGGCAGGCGCTGGCCGCGGGCGTGGCGCGAGCCGGAGCCGAAGCCGCGCTACGAGGTCGTCGTCATCGGCGGCGGCGGGCACGGGCTGGCGACCGCGTACTACCTGGCGAAGAACCACGGGATCACCGACGTCGCGGTGCTGGAGCGCGGGTGGCTCGGCGGCGGCAACGTCGGGCGCAACACCACGATCGTGCGGTCGAACTACCTGCTGCCGGGGAACGGCGCGCTCTACTCGCTGTCGCTGAAGCTCTGGGAGGGGCTGGAGCAGGAGCTCAACTACAACGTGATGATGTCGCAGCGCGGCGTCCTGAACCTCTGCCATTCCGACGGGCAGTTCGATGCCTTCGCGCGCCGGGGCAACGCGATCCGGCTGATGGGCGACGATGCCGAGCTGCTCGAGCCGGAGGCGGTGAGGGCCGGGTGGCCGTTCCTCGACTTTGGCGGGCGGTTTCCGATCCGCGGCGGGCTGCACCAGAAGCGGGCGGGGACGGCGCGGCACGATGCCATCGCCTGGGGCTTCGCGCGGGCCGCCGACGCGCGCGGCGTCGACCTGATCCAGAACTGCGAGGTGACGGGCTTGCGCGTCGAGGGCGGCCGGGTCCGGGGCGTCGAGACGACGCGCGGCCCGATCGCCGCGGGCAAGGTCGGGATCGTCGTGGCCGGGCGGACGAGCCAGCTCGGCGCGATGGCGGGCCTCCGGCTACCGATCGAGAGCCAGGTCTTGCAGGCCTTCGTGACCGAGGCGCTGAAGCCGGTGCTGCCCGGCGTCGTCACCTTCGGCATGGGGCACTTCTACATCAGCCAGTCGGACAAGGGCGGGCTGGTGTTCGGCGGCGATCTCGACGGCTACAACTCCTATGCGGCGCGGGGCAACCTGCCGATGGTGGAGCACGTGATGGAGGCGGGAATGGCGTTGATGCCGATGATCGGCGCGGCGCGGGTGCTGCGGTCGTGGGGCGGGATCGTCGACATGACGATGGACGGCTCGCCGATCCTCGACCGTACCCCGGTCGAGGGGCTGCTGCTGAACGGCGGCTGGTGCTATGGCGGGTTCAAGGCGACGCCCGCATCCGGCTGGTGCTTCGCGCACCTGCTGGCGACGGGCGAGAGCCATCCGGCCGCCGCGGCACTGCGGCTCGACCGCTTCGCGAGCGGACGAGTGCTCGACGAGGAGGGCACGGGCGCGCAGCCGAACCTGCACTGACGCGCGCCCTTCAGGATTGCACGCGGGAACGAGTCTCAAAGGAGTGGGCGCACCATCTTGACGATGCTGATTGATCCCAGGCGAGGCCGGGCCGTCCCCGCGCTTGGCTCAGTGGCCGGCGGTGGCGGCGCCGACGGTGGCTCCACCGACGGCGCCGGCCGCCGTGCCGAGGCCCGGGCCGCCGAGGACGGTG
>JBDHSS010000315.1:0-3842 GCA_039808205.1 Paracoccaceae bacterium
GCTTGATGCCGGCGCAGGCGGGCTCGCCGCGTTGGAGGCCGCGCTGGCGGCGGCCGACGCGGCCTATGCGGCAGCGGCGGCTGAGCTCACCCACGCGCGGCGCAACGCGGCGCAGCGGCTCGACCTCCGCATGGCGCGTGAGCTGAAGCCGCTGAAGCTTGAGCGCGCGAGCTTCGCCACCGAGATCGAGCCCGGCGAGCCAGGGCCCGAAGGCAGCGACCGCGTGCGCTTCGCCGTCGCGACCAATCCGGGCGCCCCGGCTGGGCCGCTCGACCGGATCGCCTCGGGCGGCGAGCTGTCGCGGTTTCTCCTCGCGCTCAAGGTGTGCCTGAGCGCGCGGCAACCCGGTCTGACGCTGGTCTTCGACGAGATCGACCGCGGCGTCGGCGGCGCCACCGCCGACGCGGTCGGTCGCCGGCTGCAGGCGCTCGGCGAGGCGGCGCAGGTCCTCGTCGTCACCCACTCGCCGCAGGTGGCCGCACGCGGCGCGCACCACTGGCAGATCGGCAAGACCGTGGCGCGCGGCGCCACCCGCACCCAGATCGCGGGACTCGGTCGCGGCGAGCGGGTCGAGGAAATCGCCCGGATGCTCGCGGGCGACGTCATCACCGAGGAGGCGCTGGCCGCCGCGCGGGCGCTGCTCGAGGGATAGGCCCGGCAGCGGCCGGTTTGCTGCAGTGCACAAAGACGCAAGCGCAAGCCGCTGAAATGCCGGATCTTCGCCGGCGCGACCGGCAACGCGCGGGAACCCCTTCCAGTTGCGCCATCCGGCCGGGAACGGCGAGATTTCGCTCAAACCCTTAACCCCGGGATCTACGGCTTGAGACACGATGCCGTGCCTTTTAAAGATCCGCGAGTGCTGCGCTGCTGATCGTCAGACACTTGGAAGTTGCGAGGCTTCCAAGTTGAACTCCATCAGCTGAACAATAACACCAACGCTCGTTGGCGCGATTCGGTGTGCGGGAAAGTATTTCGCAACGAAGGTGCGATTCACTCCCGGTGCTCGGAATGCCTTCGAGTGGTCACAAAGGGACTTGAGAATGACTACCTACTACGTAGCAACGACGGGCAGCGCCTCGGGCAACGGTAGTGCGTCGTCGCCGTTCCGCACGATCCAGAGCGCGCTGAATGCCGGCGGATTCGGTCCTGGTGACGAGATCGTCGTGAAGTCCGGCACCTACCATGAGCAGGTGAAGATCAGCAAGGACGGGGCCCCCGGCAACCCCGTCGTCATCCGATCCGAGGTTCCCGGCGGCGCGAAGATCGTCCCGCCCGGCGACAAGGGATTCGGCGTCGTCATCAACGCGAACTACGTGAAGCTCGACGGCTTCGAGATCAGCGGCGCCGGTCGCGCCGGCGTCGCGGTCAACCATTCGCACCACGTCACCATCAGCAACAACGAGGTGCACGACAACGTCGGAAGCGGGATCTCGGTCGGGCGTTCCGACTTCATTACCGTCGAGGGCAACGTCACGCACGGCAACGCGAGCGGCGGCCCCTACTCGGGCATCTCCATCTATCATCCGGTCAACGTCACCGGCGACAACAAGACGGACGGCTTCCGGATCATCGTCCGCGACAATGTCTCCTATGACAACGTGACGAGAAACGGGGCGCACACCGACGGCAACGGCATCATCATGGATGATTTCCGGAGCACGAAGGACGGCAGCATCCCGGCCTACCTGTTCCCGTCGCTGGTCGAGAACAATCTCGTCTACAGCAATGGCGGCAAGGGCATCCAGGTCGCCTGGAGCGACCATGTCACGGTCCGCGGCAACACCGCCTGGCACAACAACGTCGACTCGGTGAAGGCGGGCACCTGGCACGGCGAGCTCAGCAACATGAACTCGAGCCACAACACCTGGGTCGACAACATTGCCGTCGCGAGCCTCGGCATCAGCAAGTACGCAACCGCGATCGACAACACATCGTTCGTCGGCTACAAGAATACCGACCTGACCTGGCACAACAACCTGACCTACAACGGCAATGCTGGCGATGATTCGATTCGAGTGACGAACGGCAATTCGAGCCTGAGCAACGGGAGCAACCTTCTCGGCGTCAATCCGAAGTTCGTGAACGCCCCGGCCAACTTCAAGGTCCAGTCCGATTCGCCTGCGCACGCCCTGGGCGCCGACCTGTCCGGCGGTGGCGGCGGAAGCGGCACGGACGTGATCTCCGGCAGCGATCTCGGCGTCACGAAGCAGGGTGGCTGGGGCAGCGAGACGATCAACGGGACGACCGGCAACGACCACCTGAGCGGCAACGCCGGCAACGACAAGCTTTTTGGCCTCGGCGGCGCCGACAAGCTGTTCGGAGGCACCGGCAGCGACAAGCTCGACGGCGGAAACGGGCACGACGCGCTGACCGGCGGTCTGGGCAAGGACTTCTTCATCTTCCACTCGACCGACGGCGCCGGCAAGGGAACGCTCGCGGACGACATCATGGACTTCTCGCGTGCCCAGGGCGACAAGATCGACCTGAGCGACATCGACGCCAACACCAAGGTGGGCGGCAACCAGGGCTTCGCCTTCATCGGCGACAAGGGCTTCTCCGGCCACGCCGGCCAGCTGCGCTACGAGAACGGCCGCATCGCCGGCGACGTGAACGGCGACAAGGTCGCGGACTTCCACATCGAGCTCGCCAACCACCACGGGCTGCAGGCGAGCGACTTCCTGCTCTGAGGGACGGTGAAGCGGCCGGGCACGTACCCGGCCGCGCCCCCCGGTTGCGGCCCGCGGCACCCCACCCCAGCCGCGGACCCCGAGCGGCGCGCCGGCCACCCGGCGCGCCGCTTGCCGTTTCGCGAGCCGCGCGTGCGGTCAGACGGGCGCGCAGGCGCCGGCGAGCCAGCGTGCCGTCTCGGGCTCGACGAGCGGAGTGAGCGCGGCAAGCACGCGGGCGTGGTAGGCGTCGAGCCAGGCGCGCTCGTCGGCGTCGAGGAGTGCCGCGTCGATCATCCGGCGGTCGATCGGCGCCAGCGTCAGGGTCTCGAACGCCAGCATCGGCCGGTCGCCGCCCGCGGGGATCTCGGGCGGACGCACCACGACGAGGTTCTCGGTGCGGATGCCGAAGGCGCCCTCGCGGTAGTAGCCGGGCTCGACCGACAGGATCATCCCCGGCAAGAGCGGCTCGGCTCCGCGCCGCGACAGGTTCTGCGGCCCCTCGTGCACGCCGAGGTAGACGCCGACGCCGTGGCCGGTGCCATGGTCGTAATCGAGCCCGGCCCGCCACAGCGCCGCGCGCGCCACCGCGTCGAGGTCGCGTCCGGCGAGCCCCGGCGGCCAGTGGAGGCGGCTCATGGCGATGACGCCCTTCAGCACCAGCGTGAACGGCCGCACCGCCTCGGCCGGCACGGGGCCGATGGCGACGGTTCGGGTGATGTCGGTGGTGCCGTCGACGTACTGCGCGCCCGAATCGACCAGCAGCAGCTCGCCCGGCGTCACGCCGCGGTTCGACGCCTCGGTCACGCGGTAGTGGACGATGGCGCCGTGCGGCCCGGCGCCGCAGATGGTGTCGAACGAGATGTCCTGGAGGGTGCCTGTCGCCGCGCGAAACCCCTCGAGTCGGCGCACCACGTCGATCTCGCTCAAGCCGCCCTCCGGCGCGGTCAGCGCGAGCCAGGCGAGGAACTCCGCCACCGCCGCGCCGTCGCGCAAGTGGGCGGCGCGGGCGCCGGCGATCTCGGCGGCCGTCTTCTGCGCCTTGGGCAGGATGCAGGGGTCGCGCTCGCGCACGATCTCGGCCCGGCCCGCCGCCTCGATGCGGTCGAAGACCCAGGCGGGCGCGCTGGCCGGATCGACGGCAACCCGGCCCTTCAGCGCGTCGAGCGCCGGGCC
>JBDHSS010000316.1:0-3805 GCA_039808205.1 Paracoccaceae bacterium
CCGGCCAGCGCCAGCGCCGCCGCTTCGGTGGCGCCGGAGGTGAAGACGACCTCGCCGGCCACGCAGCCGGTCGCCGCGGCGACCTGCGCGCGTGCGGTCTCGATCAGCGCCCGCGCCGCGCGCCCCTCGGCATGCACCGACGCGGGGTTGCCCACCACGTCCATCGCCGCGATCATCGCCTCGCGCGCCGCCGGCGCGAGCGGCGCGGTGGCGTTCCAGTCGAGATAGACCCGCGCGGGCGCCGCCGTCGTCACGACACCGCCGCGCCGGTCGCCGGCGCGCTCTCGTCCACCACCGCCACGAAGCTCGGCACCGCCGGGCACGGCGCCAGCTGGTTCTTCACCACGTCGCCGAGGCGGGTCTGGTGCAGCATCACGTAGACATTGGCCGACAGCTGCTCCCAGAGCTTGTCGGCCAGCACCTGCTCGGGCGTGCCGCTGGTGCCGCCGCTGGCGCCGGCGCCGCGCGACAGCGCGTCCATCGTCTCGTCGACCGCGGCCAGCACATCGGAGATGCGGATCTCCTCGACCGGCCGGGCCATGCGATAACCGCCGCCGGGACCGCGCACCGACTCGACGATCTCGGCCCGCCGCAGCTTCACGAACAGCTGCTCGAGATAGGCGAGGCTGATCTCCTGGCGCTCGGCGATCTCGCTGAGCGAGACAAGCCGCGACGGCCCACGCGCGGCCAGGTCGGTCAGCGCGATCATCGCATAACGCCCCTTGGTGCTCAGTTTCATCGCGCGTCCTCGGGAACTCCGCCGCTCGGAGTTGACGCAACCCCGAGGAGCCCTTAACTGCGGAGCGCTCCGGGGTTGCCGCCACTCAAACTTTAGAATCCTTCTAGATTGGTTGAGCTATTCCGTCAAGTTCGCGTGGCTTGTGCGTCAGGAGGTCGCTTCTCATGCCCGAGGTCATCTTTCCCGGCCCCGACGGGCGGCTCGAGGGGCGGTATCACCCGCAGAAGCACAAGGACGCGCCGATCGCGATCATCCTGCATCCGCACCCGCTCTATGGCGGCACGATGAACAACAAGGTGGTCTACAACCTGCACTACGCTTTCCACAAGATCGGCTTCACTTGCCTGCGCTTCAACTTCCGCGGCGTTGGCCGTTCGCAGGGCGAGTATGACCAGGGCATCGGCGAGCTGTCGGACGCGGCGGCCGCGCTCGACTACCTGCAGTCGCTGAACGCCAACGCCAGGTTCTGCTGGGTGGCGGGCTTCTCGTTCGGCGCCTGGATCGGCATGCAGCTTCTGATGCGCCGGCCCGAGATCGCGGGGTTTGTCTCGGTGGCGCCGCCGGCCAACCAGTACGACTTCTCGTTCCTCGCCCCCTGCCCGTCCTCGGGCCTCATCATCAACGGCTCGGCCGACCGCGTGGTGCCCCCGCCCGACGTGGCGACGCTCGCCGACAAGCTCAAGCAGCAGAAGGGCATCACCATCACCCACAAGGTGATCGAGGGCGCCGGCCACTTCTTCGACCCCGGCATGGACGAGATGATCGGCACCGTCGACCAGTACGTCCGCCAGCGGCTGACCGAGACGACGCGGTAGGGCGAGGCTCATGGGGGCCGCCCTGCGCCAGCGGCGGTCATGCCGCCGCCAGCGTTCTCCGAGCACCCGCCCCACGTCCGCAGGCCGTCGGCCCGCGAACGTCGGGCGCGCGCTCGAGCCGGTTACTCGCCGCCGAGCCCGATGTGGAAGCCCTCCTTCGCCAGCTGATCGCGGACCGACTGGAACCGCTGGTACTGGGTCAGGGTGATCGGGCCTGAATAGCCCTCGCTCTGCAGCTTGCGCGGCGGGTACTCGATGTAGGTCTTCATCAGCGCGGTGACGGCATCGTTGATGACGGGCAGGTACCAGGTGTGCTCGGTGAAGTTGTTCATGAAGATGTCGTAGCGCTCCTGCGGGTCGTCGAGCAGGTTGAAGATCTGCGGCACGGTCGCGACGTAGCTCTCCGGCCCCTTCCAGCCCAGGTTCGAGTCGACGGCGAGCCCGCCGGTTTCGGCGCCGTCGTCGCCGCGGAGGTTAAAGACCGCCTTGAAGTTGCCGACCCGCGCCGCGCCCGGCGTCAACTCGTCCTCGGTGAAGTAGAACCAGGAGGTGCGTGCCGAGGGCTCCCCCTTCCAGATCGGCATCATGTCGATGCTGTCGAAGATGATCGGCTTGCCCTCGCGGTCCTCCTTCGGCAGCTCGACGCCGGCGACGGAGGCGAAGGTCGCCATCAGGTCGAGCCCGCCGGCGAGCGCCGCGGTCCTGGTGTCGGGCTCGATGTGGCCGGGCCAGCGGGCGATCGCGGGCACCCGGTTGCCGCCCTCGCGGACGGTGCCCTTGGTGCCGCGGAACGGGGTGTAGCCGGCGTCGGGATAGACGTCCTGCCAGGCGCCGTTGTCGGTCGTCCAGAAGACGAGGGTGTTGTCGCGCTCGCCGACGTCGTCGAGCTTCTTCAGGATGTCGCCGATGCGGCTGTCGAGCTCGACGACGGAGTCGGCGTACTTCGACTTGGAGATCGACTTGCCCTGGAACTCCGGCGCCGGCAGGTTCGGCTGGTGCACCTTCATGAAGTTCACGTTGATGAACCACGGCGTGTCCGGCTTCTTCGCTGCCTCGTCGAGGAACTCGATCGCCGCCTTCTCGACATAGCCGTCGAAGAACGGGATGCCGACGACCCCCTCCTTGCCGTCGATCACCGGCGTGTCGACATACTGGCCGTTGATCTTGAAGTCCTCGGTCGCCGTCTCCCCGGCCTTGCCGGATAGCGAGCCCTTGGTCACCTCCTCGAACATCTTGCGGAGATCGTCCGGCATGTCCGGGAACCATGTCGGATCGGCGTAGGTGTAGGCGTTGAGATGATAGAGGCCGACATACTTCATCACGTCGTAGCCCTGGGCGTTCGGCAGCGCGTAGTCCGCCTCGCCGAGGTGCCACTTGCCGGTGAAGTAGGTGTCGTAGCCGCCGGTCTTGAGGACCGAGGCGAGGGTCCATTCCGCCGCCGGCAGGCCGCCGCCCTGTCCCTGGAATGCCACGGTGGTCATGCCGGAGCGGTTCGGGATGCGGCCGGTCTGGATGGCGGCGCGGCCGGGGGTGCAGCTCGGCTGGGCGTAGAACGAGGTGTAGAGCATGCCGTCCTTGGCGAGCTGGTCGATATACGGCGTCGGCATTCCGCGCGCCTCGCCGCCGAGGTAGGGGCCGGTGTCGCCGTAGCCGGTGTCGTCGGAGACGATGAGCAGGATGTTCGGCTTCTCCGCTCCGCTCTGATCCTGAGCGTAAGCGACCGACGCCATGGCAGCCGCCGCCACGGTCGCCATCAAAGTGCTCCGAGTCATGCCTCTCTCTCCCGCTTGCTGCTCGCGAAGTATGTTGGGCCTGCCCGAGACCTGTCCAGAGCATGTTCCTGGCAGGCGCAATTCTGCCCCCAGAGCAGCTTATAGCGGGCCGGAGGCAGTTGGACACACTCCCTGAAGCTCGCCGTCGGCGACGAAGCGCCGCGCGGCGCCTTTGCTCGAGTGGTACCGGCCCAAACGCGGTGATGCGTCACTAACGCATTTCCATCGACACATCATGGCTTCATGGCCACTCTCCAAGCCACATTCCGTGTGTCGGCCGACGGGGCCGGCGGCGCCGGCCGCGTGTCTCACCCCTTGTGATGCACCTCCTGCAGCCCGTAGACCGGCGTCGGCAGCCCTTCCTTTCGCGCCTTCAGCTGCAGCGCCAGGTACTGCGAGTAGTGCCGGCTCTGGTGCAGGTTGCCGCCGTGGAACCACAGCCCCTCGACCTGGGTCGGCTTCCACATGTTGCGCTGCTC
>JBDHSS010000317.1:0-3795 GCA_039808205.1 Paracoccaceae bacterium
CAGATGCCGAAGGGCGTGCCGGTCGGCACGCTCGCGATCGGCCCGGCCGGCGCCGCCAATGCAGCGCTCCTCGCCGCGGCCATGCTCGCGACCACCGACGCCGCCCTCGCCGAGCGGCTGGACGCCTGGCGGCAGGCGCAGACCGACGCGGTGGCCGAGGCGCCCGATGGCGTCTGAGCCGCTCCCCCCCGGCAGCCGCATCGGCATCCTCGGCGGCGGCCAGCTCGGGCGCATGCTGGCGATCGCCGCCGCCCGGCTCGGCATGCAGGTGCACGTCTACGAGCCGACGGCCGACCCGCCGGCGGCGCAGGTCGCCAACGCCGTCACCCGCGCGCCTTGGGACGACGCCGCGGCGCTCGGCCGCTTTGCCGCCGGCGTCGACGTCGTCACCTACGAGTTCGAGAACGTCGATCTCGCCGCTATCGACGCGATCCTGCCGTTTGCGCCGGTGCGTCCGGGCCGGCGCGCGCTCGAGGTGGCGCAGGACCGGGTGGCGGAGAAGGACTTCCTGTCCGATCTGGGCCTGGCCACCGCGCCCTACGCCGCGGTCGACGGGCCGGACGATCTCGCCGCGGCGCTCGTGCGCCTCGGTGCGCCGACGATCCTGAAGACCCGCCGGCTCGGCTACGACGGCAAGGGGCAGCTGCGGCTCGGCGCCGATGCCGACCCCGCCGCCGCCTGGGCGGCGGTTGGCGGCGTGCCGTGCGTGCTCGAGGGCTTCGTCGACTTCGAGCGCGAGATCTCGGCGATCGCCGCGCGCGGCGGCGACGGCCGGGTGACGGCGTTCGATCCGGGCGAGAACGAGCACCGCGACGGCATCCTGCACCGCACGTCGGTGCCGGCGCGGCTGTCACCGGCGCGGGCGCAGGACGCGGTGCTGATCGCCGGGCGCATCCTTGGCGCGCTCGATTACACCGGCGTCCTCGGCGTCGAGCTCTTCGTCACGCCGGGCGGCCTCGTCGTCAACGAGATCGCGCCCCGGGTGCACAACTCGGGCCACTGGACCGAGGCCGCCTGCCTAATCGACCAGTTCGAGCAGCACGTCCGCGCGATCTGCGGCTGGCCGCTCGGCGACGGCGCGCGCCATTCCGACGCCGAGATGGTGAACCTGATCGGCGACGAGGCAGCGGCGGCGGCGACGATCGAGGGCGCCCGGCTGCAGCTCTACGGCAAGGCCGAGGCGCGGCCGGGGCGCAAGATGGGCCACGTCACCCGGATCTTCCCGCGGCGATGAGCGGGCCGCGGCTCGCCGTGCGGGCGGTGATCGTCGCCGGCGGCCGGCTGCTCCTCGTCAACGCCTACCCCGGCGCCGCCAGCGATCTCTGGTGCGCGCCCGGCGGCGGCGTGGAGCGCGGGCAGAGCCTCGCGGCCAATCTCGTGCGCGAGGTGCGCGAGGAGACCGGGCTCGGGATCCGGCCGGGGCGGCTCCTCGCGGTCGAGGAGTTCCACAATCCCGACACCGGCTTCCACCAGGTCGAGATCCTGTTTCGCGCCCGCCTGCTCGATCCGGTGGAGGCAGCACGGCTCGCCGACCCCGAGCACGTCGTCAACCGGTTGTGCTGGGCGGCGCCGTACGCGCTCGCGACGCTGCGGCTGAAGCCGGATAGCCTGCCGCACCTCGCCTTCGGGCGCCCCCGCGCCGCCCGGCTCGGGCCGCTCGAGCGCATGGCGCCGTGAGGGTCAGACCAGGCGCGGCGGCCGCGGGTGGCGGATCGCGAGCCAGATCAGCGCACCCGCCGCGACGCTCAGCATCGGCGCCATCGCGAGGTTGACCGCGGTCCAGCCGGAGACGGCGTCGCCGCCGGTGCAGTTCATCAGCCCGCCGGAGGCGAGCGAGGCGAGGCACACGAGGCCGAAGACCGCGAAGTCGTTCATCCCCTGCACCCGGCCGCGCTCCTCGAAGCTGTGGGCGGCGGTCAGCATCGCGGTGGCGCCGATGAAGCCGAAGTTCCAGCCGAGCCCGAGCAGCATCAACGCCAGCGCGAAGTTCCAGAGCGCGACGCCGGCCAGCGCCACCGCACCCGCGGCGGCGAGGCACCCGAGGCCGGCCACGATCACTCGCTCCGCGCCGAAGCGCGCGATCAGGTGCCCGGTGAAGAACGACGGCCCGAACATGGCGAGCACGTGCCCCGAGACCACGTTCGCCGCCGCCGCGGTGCCGAAGCCGCAGCCGACGACCGCGAGCGGCGCCGAGGTCATCACCAGGTTCATCAGCGCATAGGACACCATGGCGCAGAGCATGGCGACGGCAATGCGCGGCGTGCGCAGCAGCTCTATCCGGCTGCGACCGCGGCTGGCCCCGGCGGCGGGGGCCGGCGGGGCCGGGCTGTCGAGCAGGAAGAACAGCCAGATGCCTGCGAGATTGAGCGCCGCCGCCGCGACGTAGGCGCCGGCGAAGGGCACTGGCGCCAGCGCGTCGACCGTCAGCTTGACGAGGAACGGGCCGGTGATCGCCGACACCAGCCCCGCTCCCATGGCGATCGAGATCGCCTTCGGGCGGAACGCCTCGTTGGCGCCGTCGGTGGCGGCGAAGCGGTAGAAGCCCTGCGCCGACATGTAGAGCCCGGAGATCAGCGAGCCGGCGAGGAAGAGGCCGAACGAGCCGGTAACGAGCGCCACCGCCGAGAGCGCCGAGCCGATCCCGCCGCCGGCGGCGCCGAGCAGGAACCCGGTGCGGCGGCCGCGACGCTGCATCAGATCGGCGAGCATCGGTGCCGACAGCATCGAGCCGAGGATGATCATCGAGATCGGCAGCGTCGCGAGGCACGCGGTCGGTGCCAGCGTCTGCCCGGCGAGGCCGCCGAGGATGAAGGTCACCGGCAGCTGCGAGCCGAGCACGACCTGCGCGGCCACCAGCACCGCGAGGTTGCGGCGGGTGCGCGCATCGGCGGCAAGGGGAATGTCGGCGGCGGCCATGCCGCCCTTCTAGGCCCGCGGCCGGCCGCCGCCAACCCCGGAGCGGGTCACTCCTTGCGGCCGAGCACCCGCTTGAACCAGCCGGGCTTCTTGCCTTCGGGCAGCGCCTCGGCCGGCGCCTCGGCCTCGGGCTCGAGCGCGGCACGGAGGTTGTCGAAGAAGCTGTCGGCCATGCGCTTGGCGGCGCCGTCGATCAGCCGCGAGCCGAGCTGCGCGATCTTGCCGCCGACGTGGGCCTTGACGTCGTAGCTCAGGAGCGTCCCGCCATCCTGGTCGGCGAGCGCCACCGCCGCCGACCCCTTGGCGAAGCCGGCCGCGCCGCCCTTGCCCTCGCCGGAGATCGTGTAGCTCGTCAGCGGCACCACGTCGGAGAGCGTGACCTTGCCGGTGAAGGTGGCGCTCACCGGCCCGACCTTCTGCTTCACCGTCGCCTCGAAGCCGTCCGCCGGACTGCCGCTCAGCGACTGGCAGCCGGGAATCGCCGTCAGCAGCACCTCCGGATCGTTGAGCGCCGCCCAGACCACGTCGCGCGAGGCCGCGATCTGCCGCGTTCCGGTCATCTCCATGGTTCCTGCATCCCCCCTGGTGAGTTTGCCGCGACGATAGCTCAGCCGTTCCGCGAGGTGAAGGCGATGCCGAGATCGAACACGCGGATCGCCCGCGGCAGGCTCTCGGGCGGCTCGGGCATCCGGGCATTGCGGACCGCGGCGAGGCTCGCGTCATCGAGGAGCTTCGAGCCGGACGAGCCGACGATCGCCACCGCGAGCAGCTGCCCGCCCGAATCGAGGCGCACTCGGAGCTGCGTCCGACCGACGAGGCCGCGCGCCCGCGCCGCCGCGGGGTAGACCTTGGCGCGCTCGACCGCCGCCCGCACCGCGG
>JBDHSS010000318.1:0-3776 GCA_039808205.1 Paracoccaceae bacterium
ACCGGCGGGCGCGCAGGCTCGGGCGGCGCCGTCGCCTCGGCCTTCGGCGCCGCCCCGACCGGGAGCGCGGCGGGAGCGTCGGCGTCCGTCTCGAGGCGGACGAGCGGCGCGCCGACCGGGACGGTGTCGCCGACCTCGGCGCCGAGCCAGATCACCTTGCCGTCGATCGGCGAGGGGATCTCGACCGTCGCCTTGTCGGTCATCACCGCGGCGAGCACCGCATCCTCGCGCACCAGGTCGCCGGGCCTGACGTGCCATTCGACGAGCTCGGCCTCGGCGACGCCCTCGCCGACGTCCGGGAGCTTGATGACATGCTCGGCCATCGCTCAGCCCTCCATCACTTCGCGAAGCGCCTCGCCGACGCGCTTCGGCCCGGGGAAATACTCCCACTCCTGGGCATGCGGATACGGCGTGTCCCAGCCGGTGACGCGGGCGACCGGCGCCTCGAGGGTGTAGAAGCAGTGCTCCTGCACCAGGGCCGCCAGCTCGGCGCCGAAGCCCGAGGTCAGCGTCGCCTCGTGCACGACCACGCATCGGCCGGTCTTGCGGACCGAGGCGACGATGGCGTCGAGGTCGAGCGGCAAGAGCGTGCGCAGGTCGATGATCTCGGCGTCGACCCCGGTCTCCTCGGCGGCGGCCTCGGCGACGTGGACCATCGTGCCGTAGGTGAGCACGGTGGTGGCCGCGCCCTCGCGGCGGACGGCGGCCTTGCCGAGCGGCAGCGTGAAGGGGCCATCGGGCACCTCGCCGAGCGGATGCCTCGACCAGGGCGTGACCGGGCGGTCGTGGTGGCCGTCGAACGGGCCGTTGTAGAGCCGCTTCGGCTCGAGGAAGATCACCGGGTCGGGATCCTCGATGGCGGCCATCAAGAGGCCCTTGGCATCGTGGGGATTGGACGGCACCACGACCTTGAGGCCGGCGACGTGGGTGAAGAGCGCCTCGGGGCTCTGGCTGTGCGTCTGGCCACCGAAGATGCCGCCGCCGGTCGGCATGCGGATCACGATCGGACAGGTGAACTCGCCGGCGGAGCGGTAGCGGAGCCGCGCGGCCTCGGACACGATCTGGTCATAGGCGGGATAGACGTAGTCGGCGAACTGCATCTCGATGCAGGGGCGAAGTCCGTAGGCTGCCATGCCGATGGCGGTGCCGACAATGCCGAGCTCGCTGATCGGGGCGTCGAAGCAGCGGCTCGGCCCGTACTTCTGCTGCAGCCCGGCGGTGCATCGGAACACGCCGCCGAAATAGCCGACATCCTCGCCGAAGACGACGACGGTCTCGTCGCGGCCCATGGCCACGTCCATCGCGCTGCGGATCGCCTCGATCATGGTCATGCGCGGCATGTCAGACCCCCGCCTTCTGCCGCTGGCGGCGGAGATGCGGCGGCATGGTGGCATAGACGCCCTCGAACATGTCGCGGGTCGAGGGCTTGCCGCCGGAGTGGAGCGTGCCGTGCTTCTCGGCCTCCTTCTGGGCCGCGACGACGGCGTCGCGGATCTCGGCCTCGGCCTGCTTGTGGCGCTCCTCGCTCCAGGCGCCCTTGGCGATGAGGTGGTTCTTCAGCCGGATGACCGGATCGCCGAGCGGCCAGGCGTCGGATTCGGTCTTGGGGCGGTAGGCGGAGGGGTCGTCGGAGGTCGAATGCGCCCCGACCCGATAGGTGACGTACTCGACGAGCGTCGGCCCGAGGTTGCGGCGGGCGCGCTCGACGGCCCATCTGGCGACCGCGTGCACGGCCAGGTAGTCGTTGCCGTCCACCCGCAGCGAGGGCAGGCCGAAGCCGAGGCCGCGCGCGGCGAAGGTGCCGGCGCCGCCGCGCGCGATGCCCTGGAAGGTGGAGATCGCCCACTGGTTGTTGACGATGTTGAGGACGACCGGGGCGCGGTAGGTGGAGGCGAAGACGAGCGCGGCGTGGAAGTCGCTCTCGGCGGTGGAGCCGTCGCCGACCCATCCGACGGCGATGCGGGTGTCGCCGCGGATCGCCGAGGCCATCGCCCAGCCGACCGCCTGGACGAACTGGGTCGCGAGGTTGCCGGAGACGGTGAAGAAGCCGTACTCCTTGGAGGAGTAGAGCACCGGCAGCTGCCGCCCCTTGGTCGGGTCGGCCTCGTTCGCGTAGTTGTGGTTCAGCATCTCGACCATCGGATAGCCGCCGGCGATCAAGAGGCCAGCCTGACGGTAGGTCGGGAAGTTCATGTCGCCGGGCTCGAGCGCCTTGCGGAAGGCGCAGGAGACCGCCTCCTCCCCCATGTGCTGGATGTAGAACGAGATCTTGCCCTGGCGCTGCGCCGTCATCATCCGCGAATCGAAGATGCGGAGCGTCAGCATGTGGCGCAGCCCCTCGAGCAGCTCGGCGTCGGTGAGCGTCCCGGCCCAGGGGCCGACCGCCTCGGCGTTGCGGTTCAGGACCCGGATGATCGAGAAGGCCATGTCGCGGATGTCGCGGGGATCGACGTCCACCGGCGGGCGCGGCACCGAGCCCGCCTTGGGGATCGTCACGGTGGAGAAGTCGGGCTCGCCGCCCGGACGCACCTCCGGCTCGGGAACGTGGAGGCGAAGCGTCTGATGATCCGGCATCGTGTCTTTCCCCCTCCAGGCCAGCCGCGGCTGATGGGCTGCGGATCCATATAACCACATCTGTCGGACAACCGGCAGAAACCTGACTCCCGTCCGCGTGCCCGGCGGCTCAAGCTGTGCGGCGATTTCCGACTCGACGGAGCCTCGATGCCGAAAACCAGCGCAGGCCTGCTTCCGTACCGCTGGCGCGACCGCCGGCTGGAGGTCTTCCTCGTTCATCCCGGCGGCCCGTTCTGGGCGAACAAGGACAGGCACGCCTGGTCGGTCGCCAAAGGCGAGGTCGAGCCGGGCGAGGACCTTCTGCACGCCGCGCAGCGCGAGTTCTTCGAGGAAACCGGGCTCGCGCTGGCGGGTTCCGCCACGCCGCTCACACCGCTCACGCCGGTGCGGCAGGCGGCCGGCAAGCTTGTCCATGCCTGGGCGATCGAGGCGGACATCGACGCTGCCACGATCCGGAGCAATTCCTTCCCGCTCGAGTGGCCACCCGGCTCGGGCCAGGTCCAGCAGTTTCCGGAGGTTGATCGCGCCGCCTGGTTCGACATCGCCGGCGCTCGAGGCAGGATCCACAAGGGACAGGTCGCGCTCCTCGACGAGCTCCGCCGGAAGCTCGGTGGGTGAGCAGAATGCGCATCATCCGCCCCTTCCCCCGCTCTGCCGGGATTGCAAAAGGCACCCCGGGCGCCTGTCGCCGAGGTCCAAGAGGTCGAGACCTTCCCCGGCATGGCGGTCACGTCCGTCAAGTTTTGCAAAAGGCAGGTGGCGTCGGGTTTCATGCCGCGGCCCGGAGGGCGAGCTTCTTCTGCTTCCTGATGCCCCTTGACCTCGCCTTCGGAGCGGCCAAACCTTCAAGATGCCCGGAGCGCGCCGGCAGCGAATTCCCATCACCTCCGAGACACGACGTGGCCCCACACCCGGCCGCCGGAGGCGGACTCCCGCCCGGTCCTGTTTCCGTTCACCTTGCTGTTCGTCACGGTGACGTCGGTAGAGGCGATGCCACCGCCCGCTGCATAGTTCCCCGCAGTCTGTGCCTCTGATCGTGCTGTTGTCGACGATAACCGTACCACCGGCGGAGCCGGAGCCGAAGCTATACTGGCCGGAAGCGATGCCCCGTCGTACACGCTTTGTTCCCCACTGTGCTGTTGCCGCGGACTGTGCTGTGGATCAGCCGCGCCGCGAACCGCGCCGCCGGCTGAGGGCCGCGA
>JBDHSS010000319.1:0-3774 GCA_039808205.1 Paracoccaceae bacterium
CGACGCCGCCGAGAGGGCCGAAGGCGGCCTCGGCGGCGTCGAAGAGCGCGATCACGTCTGCCTCGACGCCGACGTCGCCGCGGGCGATGATCGCCCGGCCGCCGGCGGCGCGGACCGCGGCGGCGGCCGCCTCGGCGGCGACCTCGTCACCGAGATAGTTGACGGTCACGTCCCAGCCGCGCGCGCCGGCGAGCCGGCAGGTGGCGGCGCCGATGCCGCGCGCGCCACCGGTGACGAGGACGTGCACGGGGCCCCTCAGCCCAGCGAGGCGTCGATGCCCTTGCAGGCGGCGACCAGGCCCTTCACCGCCTCGACCGACTTGTCGAAGCCGGTCTTCTCGGTGCGGTCGAGCTTGATCTCGATGACGCGCTCGACGCCGCCGGCGCCGATCACGCACGGCACGCCCACGTACATGCCCTTGAGGCCATAGGCGCCGTCCACGTGGGCTGCGCACGGCAGCACGCGCTTCTGGTCCTTGAGGTAGGCCTCGGCCATCTCGATCCCCGAGGCGGCGGGCGCGTAGAACGCGGAGCCGGTCTTCAGGAGGCCGACGATCTCGGCGCCGCCGTCGCGGGTGCGCTGGATTATGGCGTCGAGCTTCTCCTGCGTGGTCCACCCCATCTCGACGAGATCGGGCAGCGGGATGCCGCCGACGGTCGAGTAGCGGGCGAGCGGCACCATGCTGTCGCCATGGCCACCGAGCACGAAGGCGGTCACGTCCTTGACCGAGACGCCGAACTCCTCGGCGAGGAAATAGCGGAAGCGGCCGGAGTCGAGCACGCCGGCCATGCCGACCACCTTCTCGGCAGGTAGGCCGGAGAAGGTCCGGAGCGCCCAGACCATGGCGTCGAGCGGGTTGGTGATGCAGATGACGAACGCGTTCGGCGCGTTCTTGGCAATGCCCTCGCCGACCGACTTCATCACCTTGAGGTTGACGCCGAGCAGGTCGTCGCGGCTCATCCCGGGCTTGCGTGGCACGCCGGCAGTGACGATGCAGACGTCGGCGCCGGCGATCGCCTCGTAGGAGCTGGTGCCGGTCACGCTGGCGTCGAACTTGCCGACGGGGCTCGACTCGGCGATGTCGAGCGCCTTGCCGTGCGGCACGCCGTCGACGATGTCGAAGAGCACCACGTCGCCGAGCTCGCGCATGGCGGCGAGGTGCGCCAGCGTTCCGCCGATCTGTCCGGCGCCGATAAGCGCGATCTTCGGTCGTGCCATGTCCTCACTCTCCCGATTGTTCCATTTTGCACCCGGAAGGTGGCTAGACTTTCGCCCGGAGCTTGGCAAGCGCCGAAACGCCGCGGCGCGGCGAATGAAATTGCGCGGCAGGCGCAGGATTTTTCGGATGTGTGCGCTTGGGTTCGTTCGGCCGCGCGGATGCGCGCAGCCGAGCGGCGGGGCTCAGGTGCGGTTCGGGTAATACTTGCGCACCCGGCCGGCGAACATGCCGGCGTCGTGGAAGCCGTAGAGCGCGTGCCGCTTCAGGTCGACCGCGTTCACCACCGTCAGCACGTCCGCCGGCGAGTTGGCGACGAGGCGCTGGATCGCGAGATCGGCGGCCCGGCGATGGGTCTTGCCCCAGCGCACCAGCATGAGCGAGCGCTCGGCGACGCCGGCGAGCAGCGTCGTCTCGGCCATGGCGAGGACCGGGGCGCTGTCGAAGATCACGATGTCGCCGCGGGTCGCCGCGAGCTGCATCAGCTTCTCGAGCTGTCGTGGCTCGTGCAGCGTGGCGTAGGTCTCGCTGCTGCCGCGCGCGACGAAGGCGACGCGAGTCCGCGGATCCTGGCGGATGACGCCGGCCGCGTCGACCTCGCCAGAGAGGTACTCGTTCATGCCTGGCGCCGGCTCGGCGCCGAAGAGCTGGTGCACCCGGCCCTCGACCAGATCCGCGTCAACGAGCAGGACGGAGCGGCCGCTGGCGGCGAGCTCGATCGCGATCGCCGCGGCAATGAGCGACTTGCCTTCGCCGGGCAGCGCCGAGCTCACGAGCAGGCTGCGCGGGAAGACGCCGTCGTTGCCGCGCTCCAGCGCGTGGATGGTGTGGCGGATCACGTCGGCGAACATGCCCCCGCGCTTCTGCCGCAGCACCTTGGCGATGTCGCCGGCCTCCTCCAGCGTCAGCTTCGGGATCAGCCCGCCGGGCAGGGCTCCGGGGGTGCGCAGCTGCTGCGGGCTCCGGAGGCCACTGTCGAGCATCTCGCGCAGGAAGGCGACGGTCACGCCGATGCTGCCGGCGGCGAACATCGCGCCGATCAGGTAGATCAGCCGGCCGCGGCCGGCGGGATCCATCGGCACGGCGGCCGGCGACAGGATCTCGGCCTCGGCGACGGGGACCCCGCCCTGGCTCTCGAGCTCGCGCCGCTGATCCTCGAGCGCATCGAGCGCGGTGCGCTCGCGGTCGGCGGCAGCCTGCAGCACGCCGAGCTGGTTCTGCAGCACGTTGAGGCGGGCGAGCGTGTCGTGCGCCGACTCGAGCCCGGCGGTGATCGCGGCGTCCTCGCGGTCGTAGGACGCGAGCTTGGCGCGGAGCGACTGCACGGTGCGGTCGACCTCGCCCGAGATCGCGGCCTGGGTCTCGCGGATCGCGCTGCGCGCATCGAGCACCGGCCCGTAGTTCTCGCCGTAGGTCTGAAGCAGGCGGGCAAGCTGCGCCTGCTGCTGCTGCAGCGAGCGCCGGAGGCTTGCCATGGTGTCGGTGTCCACCGCCTCGGCGGCCTCGGGCTGGCCGACCTTCGACTCGAGGCTGGTGAGCGTGGCGGCGAGGTCCGCGCGCTCGGTCACCAGCGTCGAGCGCCGCTCGGTCAGCGTCGAGATCGAGCGCGCGGCGTCGGCGCGGGCATCGTCGGACACGAGGCCGGAGTTCTCGCGGAACGCCTTCACCGCGGCCAGGGCGTCGTTCAGCCGCGCGCGCTGCGCCTCGATCCGGGGCGCGAGCCATGCCTCGGCCTCGCTGACCCGGCCCTGCGCGCCGCTTTCGCGCGCCTCGAGGTAGATCTGCACCAGCGCGTTCGGTACCGCGGCGGCGAGCTCGGGGTCGAGCGAGCTGAAGCCGATCTCGATCACGTCGGTCGTGCCGCTGCGGCGCACATTGAGCGCGTCGTAGTAGTTGGCGATCACCGTTTCCATGACGTCGTCGGCGGTCGGCGGCTCGGCCGGGCCCTCGCCCCTGACCCAGCGCCGGATGCCGTCGACCCAGGAATCGAGCAGCGGCACCGGCGCGAGCGTCGGGTTGAACTCCTCGAGCCGGTCGAGGTGGAACTCCTGCGCGACCTTGACCGCGATCCCGCGCGCGAGCAGGCGCTCGACCTCGGTGTTGGGGTCGAGCGGCGTGGGCGGGGCGTTGCCCTCGGTGACGAGCGAGCTGGTCAGCGGCTTCTGGATCAGGAGCCGCGACTGGCCGTAGTAGGGCCGCTGCATCGACAGGATCGAGGGCAGCGCCAGCGCGACCACGACCGCGCTGACCGCGAGGATCAGCCAGATCCGCCGGCGGATCAGCCGGAAGATGCCGAGCAGGTCGAGCTCTTCCTCGCGCAGCTGCGCCGGCGGCGGCGCCTGCCGCGTGATGCTCCGGGAGATCTTGTCGAAGTGGGTCATCTTGTTCATTCCGCTGGGACGGTCTGGCCGGGCTCGACGATGCTGTCGTAGAGCCCCTCCAGCCGCCGCATGTACGCACTCATACTGAACCGGGAGAGAAAGAGCGCCCGGGCGCCGGCGCCGAGCGTCGCGCGTGCCTCGGGGTCGTGCGCGAGCCGCGCCAGCGTGCCGGCGAGC
>JBDHSS010000320.1:0-3774 GCA_039808205.1 Paracoccaceae bacterium
CGGTGGCCGCCGAGGCCGCCTGAGCGCGGGCCGAGATCGGTCAGGGATCGTGCTCCGCCGCCCCCGTCGAGGGGGCGGCGTCGCGTATGTCGGAGGGCGTGCGGTCGTAGCGTTGCCGGAACATCCGGCTGAGGTGCGACGAATCGCAGAAGCCGCTCTCGACGGCGATCGTGGCGATCGACTTGTCGGTCGCTTCGAGGAGATGGCGGGCGAAGCCCAGCCGGATGTCGAGGAACGCCGCCTGCGGCGAGGTGTCGAGCGCGGCGCGGAAGTGGCGCTCGAGCTTGCGCTTGCTGTTGCCGAGCTGCCGGGCGATCTCGGTGACCGAGAGCGGCGCGTCGATGCGCTGCTGCATGAGGAGAAGCGCGCGCTTCACCATCGGATCCTCGGTCTTGAGCTCGAGGGGGATGCCGGGCTGCGGCTTCTCCGGGCGCAGGGCGTCGTCGATGATCATGATGTGCAGGCTCTTGCTCGCCTGCGCCCGGCCGACGTGCTTCTCGACCAGGTAGGCGGCGAGGTGGGCGGAGCTCGCGCCGCCGGCGCAGGTGAGCCGGTCGCCGTCGACGACGAAGATCTGGTCGGAGATCGGCTCGAGCCCGTCGAACTGCTCGAGGAAGTCGGCATGGCAGAACCAGCTGACGCACGCCCGGTAGCCCTGCATCAGACCGGCGCGGTGCAGGATGAAGGCGCCGGTGCAGAGGCCGACGAGCGGCACCCCGGCCTCCGCGGCGCGCTGGAGGTAGCGGGCGCAGGCCGGGCTGATCCTCGGGGTGTCTTCGAGGAGCCCGCCGACCACGACGATGTAGTCGAAGCGGGCGGGGTCGCCGAGCCGGTCGCTCGGCTGGACGCTGACCCCGCAGCTCGAGGGCACCGGGTCCATGGTGTCGGAGAGCACCGACCAGTCGCAGAGGATCGGCCGCGACCGGTCGCCCTCGTCGGCCGAGAGCCGGAGCACGTCGACGAAGTTCGCGAAGGCGCAGAGCGTGAAGCGCCGGGCGAGGATGAAGCCCACCGACAGGCGCGGGCCGCTCGGGCGCGGCCTCTGGGCGCGGACCGGCGTCGCGCGTGGGGTGGGCTGGATCTCCGTCGTGCGTCGCTCCATCGCGCTCCCCTCCCGGCCGGCGCGAATGTCGTAGCGTTAATCCGGCTTTGACGCAAACGTCCTGTCCAGGGGCGCCGAGGTGACGCATACCTCCCGGCAAGCCGCCCGCGCTGGTCGAGAGCCGCGCCGCGGGCCGTGCCTCCTCGATACCAGGAAGGGTTGGCTATGAAAGTTCTGGTCCCGGTGAAGCGGGTGGTCGATTTCAACGTCAAGATCCGCGTGAAGGCCGACGGCTCGGGCGTCGATCTCGCCAACGTCAAGATGAGCATGAACCCCTTCGACGAGATCGCCGTCGAGGAGGCGATCCGGCTCAAGGAGGCGGGCAAGGCCAACGAGGTGATCGTGGTCTCGATCGGGCCGGCGCAGGCGCAGGAGACGCTCCGGACCGCGATGGCGATGGGGGCCGATCGGGCGGTGCTCATCAAGGCCGAGGGGACGGTCGAGCCGCTCGCGGTCGCGAAGCTCCTGAAGGGGGTGATCGAGGCCGAGGGGCCGGGGCTCGTCATCCTCGGCAAGCAGGCGATCGACGACGACGCGAACCAGACCGGGCAGATGCTCGCGGCGCTCCTCGGCTGGGCCCAGGCGACCTTCGCCTCGAAGCTCGAGCTCGGCGACGGGCGGGCCAAGGTGACGCGCGAGGTCGACGGCGGGCTGCAGGCGATCGAGGTCAAGCTGCCGGCGATCGTGACGGCGGACCTGCGGCTGAACGAGCCGCGCTACGCGAGCCTGCCGAACATCATGAAGGCGAAGAAGAAGCCGCTCGAGGAGAAGACGCCGGCCGACTACGGCGTCGACGTCGCGCCGCGCCTGAAGGTGCTCGCGACCGAGGAGCCGGCGACGCGGAAGGCGGGCGTGAAGGTCGCGAACGTCGCGGAGCTGATCGACCGGCTTCGCAACGAAGCCGGCGTCCTCTAGAGCGGAGTCCGTCCCGGCAGAGCCGGGCCGTCCGCTCTAGAGTCTTGAATTTGCGCGATATCTTAATCACCGGACGATTCCGTCCGGTTGGATATCGCTCTAGGTCCGTTGCGTTCCGCCCCGGCTCAGAAGCTCACGGCCAGCCCGAGGCCGTAGCCCTCGAGGTATTCGCCACGGGTGTAGCGGAAGACCATGCGGCCCGAGCTGACGAGCGGGATCGCGGTCTTCGAGACGTCGAGCTCGAGCCCGAAGCCCACCTGCGCCAGCCATTCGGTGCGCAGGATTTCGCCTTGGTCGCCCGGGAGCCACGAGGCGGAGAACTCCGAGACCGTGCGCACCGGGCTTCCGAAGGCGTATTCGCCGGTCGGCATCCGCAGCCGCGACCAGAGGACGAGGCTCCGGGCGTTCGCTTCGCCCACCACGTCGCGGTCGCCGCCGATCGGCTTCAGGTAGAAGTCGGAGTAGCGCAGCGTCCAGTCCGCCTCGAGGTCGTTCGGCCAGCGGCGGTCGTAGGCGAGGACCAGCGACCCGCCGACGCCGCCGGCGGTGAGGCCGCCGTCGCGCAGGAAATGCACGTCCTCGATCCCCCAGTGGTTCGCCAGGAACTGCGCCACGAAGGCGGTGTCGCTGACGATCTGGCCGAGGGTCAGGTCGACGACCGGGCGGAAGACCAGGTAGTCGGTGATGGAGAAGTCCCAGCCGATGCCGCCGGTCGCCGCGAGCGTCGTCCACTTCGGAAGGAACCGGGCGCGCTCCGAGCCGTCGGTCAGGATGAACTCGGGGACATAGCGGTTGTAGCCGATGTAGCCCTCGAGATAGAGCGGGAAACTCTCCGAGACGGTGATGCCGGCGCCGAGCTGCCCGGCGACGAAATCGGCGCCGCCGCCCGGCCGGGTGCCGGTGTTGAGCACGAGCGTGCTCGCCGTCTCGTTCGGCACGGCGGTGATGCCGAAGAGCGCCAGCGCGCTCGCCGCGTGCTTCTCGATCGAGAAGCCGGCGAGATCCTCGATCTCCCACGCACCGGCGGGGGTGGCCGCCGCCGTTGCCGCGACCGCCACCGCCAGCGCGCGCACGATCCGCATCGGCCGGGATGCCTCAGAATGCATCGCCGCTGCGGCGCACGTCGAGGGTGGCGAGGAGCGCGAGGAGTGCGCTCGCGAGCATGAGCCAGAGCAGGCCCATCGCGCCCAGCGAGCCGACGAGCGACCCCGCCGCCACCGAGAGCACTGCCCCGCCGCCGATCATCAGCGCGCCGGCGAGCCCGGAGGCGGAGCCCGCGAGGTCCGGGCGCACCGAGACCACGCCGGCGTTCGCCGACGGCAGCACCAGGCCGTTGCCGACCCCGGTCAGCGCCATCGCCGAGAAGAAGAGGAAGGGGTTCGCCACGTCGAGCAGGAAGAGCGCGGCACCGAGCCCCGCGCCCGTTGCGGTGACGACGCCGCCGACCGCCATCATGCCGAAGAGCCCGACCCGGCTCGCATAGCGGCCGGAGCAGAAGTTGCCGATCAGATAGCCGAAAGCCGGAAAGCCGAAGTGCAGGCCAAGCTCGGTCGGCGACATGCGGAGCACCTCGCGCGCCACCCACGGGCCCCCGCCGAGAAACGCATAGAACACCCCCGACCCGAACGCCGCCGTCAGCGCGTAGCCCCAGAACGGCCGCGAGCGGAAGAGTGCGGGGTACTCGCGGAACTGCGCCGCAAGGCTCTCGCTCGGGCGCGCGTTGGTCTCGCCGAGATCGACCCAGACCAGCGCGAAGA
>JBDHSS010000321.1:0-3769 GCA_039808205.1 Paracoccaceae bacterium
GCTCGCCTCGCCCTCCTCGCCCTCGAGGCTCGCGTGGATCTCCATCGTCGCCTTGTAGATGAGAAAGAGGCCGCCCGCGGCGAGGATCAGATCCTTGCCCGACACCCCGTGCCCGAACACCGTGAAGATCGGCTCGGTCAGCCCGATGATCCAGCCGATAAAGAACAGGAGTACCAGCCGCGGCAGGAGCGCCAGCGTCATGCCGGTGTAGCGCGCCGCCGCCTGGCGCTCCTTCGGCAGCTTGCCGACGAGGACCGCGATCACCACGAGGTTGTCGATGCTCAGCACCACCTCGAGGACGGTCAGGGTGAAGAGGCTGGTCAGGGCTTCAAGCATGGGCGGCTCCGGGAGTGGTCTGCCGGCAGTCTGCCGGCGCAAGCTGTCAGCAGTCTGGCGGATGGAGCGCCGGGGGCGGGCCGCGCCGCCGCGGCCCGGGGAACGCAGCGGGCGGTCAATCCTCGCGCACCAGCTGGTAGCCGAGGCCGCGCAGCGTGCGGATCCCGACGCCGGTGCCGTCGAGCTTGCGGCGGAGGCGCGCCACGTAGGTTTCGATGGCGTTCAGCCCGACCTCCTCCTCGTCGAGGCAGAACATCCGGTCGAAGAGCCGCTGCTTCGACATGATCCGCGTCCGGTTCGCCATCAAGGCCTCGATGAGGCTGAACTCGCGCCGGGTGAGCGACAGGGGCGCGCCGTCGCAGGTCGCGACCTGCCCGGCTGGGTCGAGCGACAGCCGCCCGAACTCGATCACCCCACTGCGGTCGCCGCCGGCGCGGCGCTCGAGCGCGCGCACCCGCGCCTGCAGCTCGCGCAGGTCGAACGGCTTCACCAGATAGTCGTCGGCCCCCGTGTCGAGCGCGGCCACCCGGTCCTCCACCGCCATCCGCGCGGTCAGGATCAGGACCGGCGTCGGCCGCCGCTGCCGGCGTAGGCTCTGTAAGACCTCGGTCCCCTGGCCGTCGGGCAGGTTCATGTCGAGGATGACCACGTCGTACTCGTTGACCGCCAGCGTGTCGTCGGCATCCGCGACGGTGCCGACGCAGTCGATCGCATCGCCCCGCCGCTGGAACGAAGCGGCGATCGCCTCGGCGACGTCCTCGGCATCCTCGACCAGCAACAGCCGCATCTCATCCGTCCATGGCCGCATCCAAGGCTACCCCGGGCGTTCGAAGGATGTCCAGAACGCCGATCGCCGCTTCCCGGCCGCCGCCAGTTCCGTGACAGCAAACTCGGCTAGACCGCCCTCGAACGAGGAACGGGGACGACGCGCCCGGGGCCGGCCTGCAAGGGCGAGGCCCCGGCCATCCCGCACTTCGGCGACATCGAAGAACACCGAAAGCCCCGGATCCCGCCGGGGCGCTGGAGGATACCGTGATCACACTTCTCGCCTACGGGATGCTCGTCGTCTTCATGGCGGCCATCATGACCGGCCGCCTCTCGGCGCTGGTGGCGCTCATCATCGTGCCGGCCGTCTTCGCGCTCCTCGGCGGCTTCGGCCCCGAGATCCCCGACATGGCGATGACCGGCGTCAAGGGCATCGCCGGCACCGCCGTGCTGCTGCTCTTCGCCATCCTCTACTTCGGCCTGATGATCGACCTCGGGCTCTTCGACCCCCTGGTGCGCTACGTGGTGCGGGTCTGCCACGGCGATCCCTTGCGGGTGATCGTCGGCACGACGCTGCTCTCCATGGCGATCTCGCTCGACGGCGACGGCTCGACCACCTACCTGCTCGTCGTCACCGCGATGATGCCGCTGCACCGCAAGCTCGGGATCAATCCGCTGATCCTGCCGGCGGTGACGGTGTTCCCGAACGCGATCATCAACATCGCGCCCTGGGGCGGCCCGACGGCGCGGGTGATGGCGGCCCTGAACGTCGAGCCCTCGCAGGTCTTCGTGCCGCTCCTGCCGGCGATGATCATCACCTGCATCGGCTCGGTGCTGATCGCGGTCTACTTCGGCCTGCGCGAGCGCAAGCGGCTCGGCATCATCGAGGTCCACGGCGGCGCGGAAGCCGCCCGCGCCGAGGCGCTGGCGGTGGCGGCGGCCTCGAGCCGCGCGGTCGTCGAGCGCTCGCCGGCCTTGCAGATTTTCAACGCCGTCCTGACCGTCGCCATGCTCGTCCTCCTCGTCCTCGACGTGGTGCCGCTCGCCCTCGTCTTCATGCTCGGCTTCGCCATCGCGATGACGGTGAACTTCCCCCACGTCCGCGACCAGCGGGCGCGGATCGAGAGCCACGCGGGCAGCGTGCTGATGGTCGTCGCCGTGGTCTTCGCCGCCGGCGTCTTCACCGGCATCCTCTCGGGCACCGGCATGACCGAGGCGCTCGCCACGAGCGTGGTGCGGATGATCCCGGACTCGGCCGGGCAGTACCTGCCATTGATCACCGCGGTCCTCTCGGCGCCCTTCACCTTCTTCCTCTCGAACGACGCCTTCTACTTCGGCGTGGTGCCGGTGCTCGCCCATGCCGCGGCCGAGTACGGCATCCCGCCGGAGGTGATGGCGCGCGCCTCGCTGATCGGCCAGCCGGTGCACATGCTGAGCCCGCTGGTGCCCGCCGCCTACGTGCTGACCGGCCTCGCCGAGGTCGAGTTCGGCGCCCACCAGCGCTTCAGCCTGAAGTGGGCGATCCTGCTCGCCTTCGTGATGCTCTGCGCCGCGGTGCTGACCGGCGCCCTGCCGCTGCCGCTCTGACGCGGCCGCCACCCCCCTCCCCCGACGCTCCCAACCCGGACAAGGAACCCCGACCGATGAACCTCAATGGCCTTCTCTATGGCGCGAAGCTGCTGTCGCATGTGGACTTCCCGACCTCGGAGATCCTCGGCCCCGACGCGAGCGAGGACGAGATCCAGGCGCTGATCGACCGCCACGGTCTCATCTTCATCAAGCCGGTGTTCCGCGGCGGCGTCGGCAAGAAGGGCAAGGCCGGGCTCGTCGGCCGCGCGCGGACCCTGAAGGAGGCCTTGGCCGAGAAGGAGCGGCTCTATTTCTGTGAGCACCGCCACGGCAACGCCACCGCGAAGTCGAACGGCGTCACCTTCGAGGCGGGGGTTCCGGCCGAGCACGAGATCTACTTCTCGATCACCGACAACACCGCGTTCCGGGCGCCGACGATGACGCTCACCCACCGCGGCGGCATGGACATCGAGGAGCTGCCGAAGTCCGACGTGGCGATCGTGCCGTTCGAGGCGCTGACGGGCTTGAAGGCCTTCGTGGTGGCGAATGCGCTCACCGACATCGGCGCGCCGAAGGAGGTGATCTCGCCGCTCGTGCAGCACCTGCCGAAGCTCTGGGAGCTCGTGCACCACTACGGCATGACCACGCTCGAGCTGAACCCGATCCGGATGATGCCCGGGAAGGGCGGGCGGCTCACCCCGGTCGCCTGCGACTTCAAGTGCGGCTTCGACCGCGACGACCCGCGCGTCGCCCGGCTCGGGCTGCCCGACCAGCTCTTCGCCGCGGACGTCACCGCCTTCGAGCAGGAGGTGAACCAGCTCCGCACCCACCAGGGCCAGTCGGACGTCTTCGTCATCAACGACAAGGGCACGATCCTCGCGCCGACCTTCGGCGGCGGCGCGAACAGCCTCGTGACCGAGGTGTTGGGGGAGGCGGCGATCATCTCGTCGGACTTCGGCGGCAACCCGCCCTACGAGAAGATGAAGGCGGTGGCCTCGATCTGCTACCGCCACTTCCTCCGCCAGACCAACGTCCTCTTCATCATCGGCGGCAAGTCGAACAACACCGACATCCTCGAGACCTTCCGCGGCATGGGCGA